>JAGLWB010000198.1 GCA_023133655.1 Bacteroidales bacterium | reverse complement strand
ACAGTATCATTAGCTGGACAAGTGATAACAGGTGAAATTGTATCATTGACTGTAACAGTTGATGTGCAAGTAGCTGAATTACCACTTTCATCAACAACTGTGAGTGTAACCGTATTCGTTCCAATATCAGAGCAATAAAGGGTATCAGGATTAACATAAATGGTATCAATAGCACAATTATCTGTACTTCCATTGTCTACCTGTAAAGCATTGATCACGGCATTACCCGCCCCATCAAGATATACTGTAATATCCTGACATTGGGCATTCGGGTTTTCATCATCTGTTACAGTAACTAAGTGCTGACAACTATTCGTTTTACCATCATTATCTGTAACCGTCCAGGTAACCGTGGTAGTACCAACAGGATAAGTATCAGAGGCATCTGATGTATTATTATAATCATTTTCAACAGAGGCAACACCACAATCATCATCTGTTACCGGGGCAGGAACTATAATTGCCGCATCACAAGACCCTGCATCAGCTGTCTGTGTTATATCGGCCGGACAGGTAATTGTGGGGGGGGCAGCGTCATAAACATCAATTATTACATACGTACTATCGCAAAATGAAATGCTGTCACACACCCGGTAAACCAGGGAATCCTGCCCGCAAAATCCAACAGGTGGGGTATAAATAATATTTCCATTTCCATCAGGCACTGCAACTCCTCCACTGGAAGGATTAAAAATAACAGCTACGCTTGAAGGATCAAGATCACCGTCTGCATCCGTATCGTTGGCCACAACATTTAAAACATTATTTGATGATCCAGCCGGAACATTAAATGTATCAGGGTTGGCAACAGGGGAGCTAGGAGGATTGCCAATAAACGGGTAGGGTCCACAAAAATCCTTCAATGAGGCGGTGAAAGAAGCTGAAGATCTTGATTTAAAATACAATGATTGGTATTGCATATCATAAACATCACCAGTATATAGAGCCGGGTCAATACCAATTTCGGATAAATCCAATGCAATTTCAAGGAATTGGTCTTGGGAATAATCTGCTGACCAGTTTCCTGACGGATTCAATGTACCCCAGGGGGGGGCTGGTGTAACTCCTGTTCCTGCATCATTCCAAATAGCACAACCAACTGTACCAGTAGATTCGGGAACAACATCTGCATAACCAAATGGTGCATTGTTTCCATCACCGTCAAATTCAGCTCCAAAGTCAAAATTTAATGGATCAACATTATCATACGTATCTTCACTAACCCAGATTCGGATATCGGCTGTAAAACTACTAGACGAAAATTCAACTGCGATAATCATATCACCGACTGAGGCGATTGACCCATCAGCATTGAAGATCCAGGAATCATGACCGCCATCTGTCCCTAACGGGGTAAAAACTCCGGTAGTCGCATCATAAGTCAAGGGCTGATGGTACAATTCCATATCCAGGTACCTGCTTCCATTGGTACCTACTATTGAAACTCCCAGAAATAACCATAAATGATCCGTTGTATTTGTTCCTAACCTTCTTGCATGGCCATATCCATCAATTATATCATTTTTCGCCAACACATTAGCAGCTCCCCCACTCCATGAAGCAGGGCTCTGCCCATTCTTATTAGATCCGGTAAAGGCCGTTGTGTCTTTTAAACCGGCACCTCCTGTATAATCTCTATTATAAACAGCATCATACCAAAGGTACCCATTTTTAACTATGTATTTTGGTTGAGCCATCCTCTTTGTGAAAGATATATTCTGAGCAGCCAATAGTTGGAGGTAATACATAGATGCACCTGTCGTATCAATTACCTGTTCTCCTGAACCTGTTGCAAACAAAACATCACTAAACCAATCATCAGTACCACTGCCCGCTCCAAGGC
>JAGLWB010000197.1 GCA_023133655.1 Bacteroidales bacterium | reverse complement strand
GAATTTTTGACAATTAAATGGTTGACTGATAAAATCAGAAAAATTGACTGCCTCATTCAAAACAGGGAGATAAGCTTTCAGGGATTGTTTCATGGCCCCGATAAGAATTTTTTCAAGTCGTTCTGGTTTAACCACTTTTCTCTCAGAATGCTCGCAAATCAGTGGTGTGATTTCATCAATACCAATTTCTGTTGCTTTTTCCAGAAACCATTCAAAACGGCTGATATTTTTTGTAGGTGCTACGGCTATATGCAGGCGGTAATTTTTTCCCCCGAATTTCTTTTGAGTATTCAGTATTTCAACGATACATTTTTTGGGATCGGGTTCAATTAGTTTAGCCTCGATCAGTGTTCCTCTTCCATTTGTTATGTGAAGGGCATCGCCCGTATTTAGCCTTAACACTTTAATGCAATGCCTTGATTCGTCTTTATTAAGATGGTAGACGCCAGAGGTTAAATCAGGTGCGTAGAATAAATTCATAATATGTTACTCGATGCTCAGTTTCTCTGAATGAAAAAAATCACTGGAAATGAGTTTTATCAGGTATATTCCTTTTGGCAAGTCAGTAATATCAAGCTGCGTGATATTGTTGACGCCCTGATTCTCAGTTTTTTCTGTGAATACAAGTTGTCCCTGAAGGTTATAAATGCTGATATCAAGACTCCCTTTAAAAGGTTTATGTGTTATATAGAGAGTGCCGTGAGTAGGATTGGGGTAAATGTTTATTTCTGATTCTTTGATTGGAATCATTATTTCGCCCACGGGGCTGGTAATGTGTACGTTATCGATGAAGATATTATTGCCAAGGTAATTGTATGTTTCGAACATTATTTTAATGTCTTTCAATCCGGCCCATGCCGAAATATCCATTTGATTACATTCACTTCCAAACCCCTCGCCACACCAATCTTCTGAAATTTGTGGTATAAATTCATCTGTTGTCAGCGGATGAGTGGCAAAATTACCTGTGCCATTTTCCCCGCCACTAAATATTCTTGTCCAGGTTTCACCGCAGTCATCTGAAATATAAACAATTAGCGAATCTGTCACGGAGGGATATTTTTGTGCATAAGCATGTTCAAATGAAAGAAATACCGGGTTAAATTCTGTAAGGTTGATGGCAGGCGTTATCAAACGATCCCTGGCTCCCGGAGGAACTATATAATCATAAATATTTATCCCACTTGCATAGTCACTCTGTTGGGACCCTCCAACAGTAAAAATTTTCCATGTTTTTTTGCCATCAGGATTATCCACTGTCCATGACCTGGTCGAGAAAGTCCCTGTTTCAAAATCTTCAATGAAAGGAACAGGATAGCCACCTATTGCAATATAATCATCTTTGAC
>JAGLWB010000196.1 GCA_023133655.1 Bacteroidales bacterium | reverse complement strand
AGCAGCGCAATATAATTCCCATTGGATAATTGCAGGATGCGTGAACCGAAGTCCATATTGTTAGGCAAATGCAGTATTTTGCACCACTCCTTCTCCCCACAGTAATTCAGCTTCATGATAAATGGATCATAGTATGGATCAAGTTTTTTTGTAGAACCCGATAAAATATATCCGTTGTCGATTGTTTGTTTAATATCTTGAACTCCTGTTACATCGCCATATTCACCGAATTTTTTATCCCATAGCATCTCACCATTGATATCTGTCTTGAATATCAATCCATATTTAGGTATCTCACCCTGATATATTGCTCCCGAATAAACATATCCTTTATCATACGATTCAATTAAAGAAAATGGATAAGCACTAATATTGTTGTAATATATTCGTATCCATTCCTGGGGATAAACAGCTAATTGTAGCATCACCAATATGAAAGCACACAAATGTTTCATAGCTATATAGTTATATTGCTTTTCCCGGCGCATGCTGGGATCTTACTGTTTTATTTCAGCAAAGTAATCTTTTTACTATCTTCAAACTTATTGTTTATATATAGAGATACGATATAGACGCCGTTGTTTAAATCTCCGGTTGGAATGACCACTTGATTTTGTTTGCCTCTTATATAGAAATTTCTTACAAGTTTCCCTTTCATATTATGAATCACAATCATGGCCTGTTCATAGGAGTGTGCAATGGCGTACTCAACAATAAAATAGTCGCCTGCCGGATTGGGGAAAAGCGATAATGAAGATGTTTTGGGATACTCAATTTCTTTAAATGGATTTTGCCAGGTAACAGATGAATTTAAGGCTAATGGGAAATAAACCGGTTCATCATAGGAGAATAATCCAAAATGCATCAACATATTGCGTGCGTATGCCGATGGCAGGTCGTAGCAAGTATCTGCCAGCGCAAAAAGAGTGGCTACCTGGGAACTATCCGGATAATGATTATTAATGGTATCGTATTGTAATCCCTTCAATAGGCCCATATAAATCAGGTAATCCTGGTGCGTCTGTTGCTCCCCAGCCGAAAGGGTGAATGCAGTTGGAATATTATTCAACTCACTGTTCATAAGCGCTGTATCCCCTTTTTCTAAGTAGTAAAAAGCAAGGCTGTATTTTGCACTTAAGCTGTTTTCATTTTGCAACAGTGCCTCAAGGCTGTCAGGTGCCCAGCTATTTATAGTATCTCGTAAATAGATACCCACCAATTCATTAAAAGCCAGGTTTCGCAGGTGTTTGAATCCTTTTATTTGTATTTCCATAATTTCCTTGCTGCCCAGGGAGTCTTCTCCTGCCATAATCTCATCCATCATGTAATCAGGCATGGGATCCCAGCGATAATCAAGGGCATCCAGCACGTCATCTGACTTAGCTGATTGAGGATTGGCAACCAACACATCACGTATCATGGCATTGGGCAGTACATCCTCTTTGTAAATAGCAGATTTCATTACAGAGTCAGAAAGATAAGGTGATTCATCCAGCAGTTGTTGCCTCACTTCAAGGGCTTCATCAGGAAAGCTCATTACCACATCGGTATTAAGCTCATCTGTATCCCCACCATCAATCAGCGTATAAAGCTCTGTTTGTGTGCTGTCGGCTTTTTGTTCATTTAAAGCCATTGCTGACTTTGGTGTTTCGGGATTGCCTCCCCCACCAAGTTTAGAGGGGCAGGCTCCTTCTTTTGTGTACACAGCTAAAACATTCGGATGCAGTCCGATTTTGCCTTCACGTAGATCCGGAATGATCTTTTCTGTTATTGGATATTCACCGTGGTATACATACACAATGGTATCACATTCATTTAAGATGTCGTACTGGTGAGAGGGTTGTGTAGAGAAAGTGTTTCCTGCTGGTTTGGTGGGGTCGGCATCAGGAGTCTCAGCGGGTATGCCCTGGTAGAAGGCAATGCCCTGACCGACTGTCCCAGAGCCAAAAGTGATAAACATATCGTGATCATTGTTTTCAAAGTCATTGCATTTAAGACAGAGCCCGGTTTCTTCTCCACGGTTGTCACCGATCGTTTCAATACCGACATCCAGATTTTCGAAAATGTTACTGTAGATTTCATTGGCATCAT
>JAGLWB010000195.1 GCA_023133655.1 Bacteroidales bacterium | reverse complement strand
CTCCCAGGTATACCGGATCGCCTGTATTACACATCTCGTCAGGATCGGCAGTCAATGATACGATCTGTAACGGGCCACCGGTAACTACTACTTCTACCTCACCGGTGTCGTAACAGCCGGTAGGGTCATTGGTTATTGTTACACTGAACACGTTGATGGGAAGCACAAGGCTAACAGTCGAGGGATCAGGTGATGTGGCATTGGTAACCAACGATGCGGGCGTCCATGAATAGCTATGCGGGCCAGTGGTGTTGGTAGCCTCGGCATGTAATACAGTAGTGGATCCATACGGTATACTTACGGCATCAGCCCAGGCGGTAGTTCCGGGTAACGCATTTACAGTGACCGTTACACTGTCTTTTGCGTCATTATAACCATCAAACAAAGATAGTATGTACTCGGTTGTCTCTAATGGCCAGACAACAGGATTTGGATCGTTGGAGGTAAACCCCGCGGGAAAGGAGGTCCAGGAATAAGTGTATACCTCTGAACCACCACCTGCTATCGAATGCAACTGGCTGCTCTCGCCCTGGCAGAGAACTTCAGGATCAGCACTAACTGTTACACCCAACGGACCCCCTGTGACAGTAACAACCATATCGTCGTCACTATCACAACCATTAACATCTGTGACAGTAAGATTGAAAGTGGTAGTGAACTCTAAATTGACAGTAGTAGGGTTGGATATATCCGGATCAAGTAACGAAGCGGAAGGCTCCCAATGATAACCCAGCTCTCCGATCCCTCCACTACCTGATCCTTCCAATGTGGTAGAGGTGCCGTAGGGTATCGATTGGTCCTCCCCGGCATCGGATGCCGGAACAGGGTCTACAATAACCTGCACTGAGCCACTCATCGTATCAGTACAAATGCCATTATCAGCATAAATCTTATACCAGCCCGGGGTGGTGATATTGGTGAAACTGACCGGGTTGCCTGTGCCATCAAGCATGAGGCCTGTTAAAACGCCATTTAATACCAGTTCATAAACAACTCCTTGTTGAGAGTCGCTTAAATCAATATCCGTACCATTGATATCTTCACAATAGGGTCCGCCCCCACTTACATTGTATTGAGCGGGTAGCTCTCCCATAACAATTTCTGCTTCACCAAGCATGTCCGAATTGCCACAATTACCCGATGCTGTTATTGTATAAATACCGGGAATATTTTGAGGGCCAAAATTAATACCGCCAATTCCTGTGCCTACTATTACCTGGCCTGTTGCAAAACCATCGAGGTGTAATTCATAATTTACATATGCCTGGGATGTATTTTCTGCAAGGTATATTTCCGGTCCTTCACTCCCTTCACAGTATTCACCACCTCCGGCAACAGTATACTGTATAGGATTACCTCTTACTGTAACTAACCGGCTGATAGAGTTCGAACAGTCACCGGCATCAGTATATTCATAGGTAATTGAATACGGGCCTCCGGGGCCGGCAACACCCGGATCAAAAAGAGCTGAATTATTTCCAAGGTCGGTTATTCCGGGCCCGGTAAAAACACCGCTACCAATCTCAGGGTAATGATTACCATATAATGTATCAGGGTTATCATCAACACACCAAAAAGGATAAAGTCCCGTAAAATCAACCGGAGGTAACCCTTCAATTAATGTAAAATCATATGTAAGCGCTTGTGCATTGTTATCACATAAATCAGAAATCTGCCCAATTATCTCAAGCTCATAATCACCACCATTAACGATAGGTGGTTCAAATATCAGGGTATAGGCACTTTCCTGTTCACCACCAAGTTCACAACCTTCGCCAACAACATCGGTAATAGTATACTCAAAACCCTCAGAATCAGCCAGCCTGAAATCAGTTGGCTGAACGCTCTCACACATCACATTCTCAGAAAATTCAATATATAATGTAGTTTCACCGGCACACCCGATTGACTCCTGAATATAGGAAATATATGGGTTTGAATCATCAAATATTGATGCGGTTGAGGCGCTGAAGTCCAATATATAGCCATACTGAGTTTGTGTCCAGTTGCTCACACATAGCACATATGTCTCACCTTCTTCAACCGGAAGGTCAGCATTCCATTTATTGGTATTTCCTCCCCCATTACAGTGTTGTGTTCCTCCCGAAGCAGTGCTTATCCCAGTAACACCCTGATAACCAGCCCCCCCTGCTGCATTACAACTGGCTTGCATTTCAATGGCATTATTATATATTTCCTCACACTCATGTTCTGTCAAATTGTAGACAGCCCAATCATAATCATCAACCGAATTATTGGGTGTGATTTTAAAGCGTAACAAACCTGCGTTTTGAACTGAAAAAATATACCAGGCATCATTTTTTTCGCCATCCATACAACTATACGGGCATGACTGGCCTGCATTAATTTCATTGGGATAATTTCCGGTTCCAATCCAGGAATTTTCTTGCACATATACATCCTGGCATACCGGTATGGCGCCAAGGCAATCTTGTTCAGTCGGTACCTGACTTAACAGAAAACCTGATATCACCATCAACAGAAATGTTAATAAAATCTTATTCATGGCATTTAGAAGTTAATAATACAAAGATAACGAAATAGCAAGCCAAAACAAAAAAACAGAACAATTATCTAAGGAGAGTAACATGCCCCCTTTGCAAAATATCATCATATTTACCAAAATCCAACTCCACGCTGTAAGTCATCTTATAAACGTATACACCTGGAGGGGCCGGTTCATTGTTAATCATGCCATCCCATTGATTTTGAATATCATCACTTTCAAAAACCAATTGTCCCCAACGGTTAAAAATAAACATATTATAATTCAAGATGCCACCGGTTGGCCCTATTGCAATAAACTTATCGTTTATGCCATCTCCATTGGGAGTAAAGGCATTGGGGAGATATACAACAGATGGTAATATCAAAACACTATCCATGTTATAGCAACAGTTTGTATCAACCACCATAACATAATACAATCCGGTATCAGAGGCTATAAATGTTTGACCGGAAGAATAATCATTAAAATTCCAGAAATAATAATCATACCCGGGACCGGCATCAAGTGTAAATGAAGCGCCCGGGTATAAATAGATGGTATCAGCCCCCAAATCAGGCTCTGGCAAAGGATAGATTGTTACTTCTTCAGAGTTGAAAAAACCACTACCACCAAAGTTCTCAGTCACGGACACGGTAAAAGTTCCCGGTTCACTAAAAATATGGCTGGGAGTTGGAGATGTTGAAGTGTTGTTCCCCGAACCAGGGTCATCAAAATCCCAATCCTGCGTAGTAATATTTTCTTCATTGGTAATCTTAAAAGCCGTTGAATCACCAAAGCAATGATGCAAATAGGTAAAATGTGGTATATCTACATAGGTTTGCATCAGGTTAGGTAATCCAATGCGGCTTTCTCGTCCGGCAAGGTAAAAGCCTTGTTGGTCAACATTACAAGTATTACCGGCCCTGTTAGGATTTACAATAACCGGGAGGTGGTTGATACCATTTAAAATATCGATGTAATAGGCAACATATATTTTGCCATCAGTCCCTAACTGAAGCGCTCCAAAGATACTATCCTCACTAAAGGCTACAATAGTTTCAGTACTCAAAGGATCAGGATTATCTAAATCAAATTGATAAATATAAGAAGTTAATGAACTTGGGCCGGGTAATATTTTAGGGGTTGTGCTAACATATAATTTAGAGGCATCAGGTGAAAACTCAACACCATAAGCAAATCTATAATCAGGAGGAAAAGAACGGCCTCCTGATACAATGCCTGTATTATTATCAAAATTAAAAACCTCGATTACACCTTCTCCATATACAGCCAAAGCCAATTTACTTCCATCAGAGGAAGCTTTCATGTATCCTACTGTATTATTACTATCGAGGTTACCTTCATGCCTAATTCCAACATGACTTACTATTGAATCATCATGATTAACACCATCTTCATTAACCAGGTATGAATAAAAAGCATCGGCATCAGCCCCATCCCAGCCATGCGTAATAACCCATACATCCCTGCCATTAGCATGCCTGACTGCAGTAACTTTCTCGGCAGTTTCAGAGATCATGGGCTTGTTAGGAATAACAACATCACCTAATCCATTATTTTTTCGCATATCTACGAGAGAAACGCAAAAACCATTTGATTCAATGGGGAAATTAGGAGGATAAATTTTATCTACCGTAAAAATATAATAAAGCACAGCGTGAAGTGGGTGCTGTACAATAATAGCAGACTGAGAACACCCTATATTCCCAGCCAGTGCTGTTCCGCCAGGCATTAGTTCAAAATTCCTGTTCCAAACCTGCACCCCATTGGTAAAGAACAATATTTGCCCATCACTATCGCAAATTGATGAGCAACTGTTCCCCATATTTAACACATTATTATCAATTAAAGGTGAGGGAGTAGAGCCATTAAAATCGATACCGGAGTTACATATGAAATACCATTGATTAGCTTCTTTTGGAGGAACATAATCACAGGCTTCAAAAATCGACTGCCCAAACAAGGATGCAGAAAACAATAAACAGAAGAAAAAACAGATAAAACGATTCATGGATATAATTTTTTTGACAGCAATACGTAACTATTTAAAACGATTATTAGTAATGTTAATTTTTTATTATCTTTCTAATATGCAAAAACCTATTATTATACAATCTAACAAGGTATATTCCATCCGGATAACCTGATATATCTATCTGGCCCGAAAATGTTTTGTTTCCAAAATATTCAATCAATCTTTTTTGTATTAGCTGACCCTGAATATTCAAAACTTCAATGGTCAGGTTATCGTTGAATCGATCAATCTCGAGGTAAAATTTACCATCATTCGGGTTTGGATACAGTGCTATGATCAAATCATTGTCATCTTCTGCAATTCCGGTACATTCAGAGAAACTAAAAATGATGGTGATATAAGCCGTATCATAACATCCTGTCTCTTCATTCTCAACCCTCACCCAATGTGTTTGCATATCAAAACCAATACCGGTAGTGCTCACCCGAAAAGTTTCATCAGGTGAATGATTGTCCCACTCATACTGATAACCC
>JAGLWB010000194.1 GCA_023133655.1 Bacteroidales bacterium | reverse complement strand
TGTCATAACTTCGCAGGCCTGCCTCTACGTGGGCCACCTTAATGCCCAGTTTGGCAGCAGCCAGCGCACCTGCCAGTACGGTATTGGTATCGCCCTGAACGATCACGGCATAGGGCATCACCTGCATGAGCACTTTCTCTATCTCCATCAGCATTCTGCCGGTCTGCTGACCATGAGCCGCAGATCCGATATCCAGGTTGTACTTTGCCTCAGGCAGTTCAAGCTGCTCGAAAAATACCCGGTCCATCTCATAGGAATAATGCTGCCCAGTATGGAGAATGAAAAAATCATGTTTTCTTTTCTCGCATTCCCTTATAATAGGGGACATCTTGATGATCTCAGGTCTCGTTCCCAGGATTATTGCAATACTCACGTTATTTTCTCCTTTATTATCAGCAATTGATTCGTTTTTTATCTTGGGATTCCTGTCCAAAGATTGGAGGCTGGTCAAGACTCCCTGAAAATTTTAATATGCCGATTTTTTTTAAGAGGGGATTTTACAATCATAAATTAAAGAAATGACAAAATACCATTGGCACTTCTTTGAAGTGTACACTTGACCCTGTGAGTAGTCTTGTATATAATTTATCTTGCAGAGTCATTACTCCTTATGTTCACCTCACCCTCTATTTCTTTAGATTAATGATAATATATATAAGTTACTAACCTTCTTCAATTTCTATCATGAGTGCAATAATAATTATGATGACTTATTAGTTCATTGTTTATTCAATATATAAAATATTATAAATATTTAAATAATATTCTATATATTATGAGACTGAATTTATCTGAAAAAATGAGATACTATTACCACCATTTAGGTAAAAAAGTATCAATCCATGATGAATTCTCAATAATTTCATATATGGAAGGAACATCGTCTTCTTTTTCCACAGATATCCATAGGGATATACATTTCAAAACCAATCGAACTGATAAAGATTCTGATTCAAGGATATTCAATCCGGTCTGTGTTTGCTTGATAGTAGGTTTAAATGTCCAGGAATTGCCAAGGCCCTTTATATCGGTTGATATAGTTGCAGGGTTTTCTTTCTTTTCCCTGTAAATACAATAGGACTTTAAAACGACATCACCTTCAGTTATATCTATAACAATAGCTCTTACTTTTTGTTCCCACATATTGCGGTTAATAAATTCCATCAGTTTGGAATCGTTTGACAGTTCCCATATCTGTTCATCTATCTCAGCAAGTTTATTTGTATAGTCTGTGTCCGCACTGGAACTGCGAAATATATCTTTAAAGCTCCATGCATAAGCAGGAGTTACTGTAACACTGAATATAATTAGAATAGCTGCTGTAATTACCACAACTCTTTTTGAATATAACATAACTAGTCCCAAATTCTTACATAACTATAAGCTATTTAAATTTTTCCTAAATATCCTAATCTGTTAATAAGATAAAAATGAAATTTTTATAGCATTCATTGTATATTAAGTAATTTATATAAACGGTAGTAAAAAGGAGTGTATTTTATCAAATTTTCATTTACATTTTATACATCTATTTTCAAATGATAGATGCCAGTTTTTCATACAATATGAAAAACTTTAGATACCTAATCTTGAATATCATGAAAAAAATAATTATATGAAAATATTTGCCCTGCACACATATTTAAAAGTATAAAAAAATCATTCTGCCTATTCAAACAAAAAAATGGTATTAGAAATTCACAATCGGCCCTAATAGCAGCAACATATTATGCTGGCCTTTTCTCCATATATCTAATCTATAGATACAGGTAGGGATATAAGTACTAACAAGTGTTGCATTCACCTGTAATGCATACGCAGTTACCTTATTGTATCCGTTGAAAATGACATTATTTCTCTGACACATTTATCCACAGATGCAGGTCCCGGTACGGGGCAGTGTAGTTATATTCCTTGTAGAGCAAAAACTGCAATTTCATATCTTCCCCTGCTTTATCGGGTGTAAAAGTTACATTTCGCTCCCAGGTCTCATTATGTGACAGCATTATTGTTTCCTGATATTGTGCAAGCAATTCATTATCCAGTACAAGCTCCAGTGAATAGCTCACAACATCATATTCATGGTTCACTATGCCCACGATCACCATTTTGCTGTCGCTCAGGTTCAACTCGGTGGGATAATCATCTGCCATCCCTCCCGGTCCAAGGATATAGAACTCAGTGAACTTCTCACCCTGTTTGGGAGTTACTATCACATACACCAGCATTATCACTGAAACCAGTATCGATAGAACCAGGATCACTGTTAGCATTTTATCCAGGCGGGATTGGGGGCTGGTAAAAATCTCCTCACTCAAAGATGCATAGAGTGCCGCAAAAGGTACTGAGAACGCCTCTTCCTCAGGCAGTTCTGACCGCCTGTATATTGTTATCACGCACATACCCAATGTAAAAATAACCAGTGTAACGAGAATAGGGATCAATCTGATTCCCCAGGGTGTATAGTTCAGTCCCAGGCCCAGCAAGGGGACTACAGCAATACTTAGACCAAAGCTCAAAGCTACCCTCTCTATTCCGTCCAGGTCATCCTTTCTTGGGAACAGTGCTGCAATCAGTGCATATCCCGGAAAGAACAGCACAATTGGAAGACCCAGCACAGTGCGAATCCAGGTATTACTCAAAGGAGGGAACATAATAAAAATTACAGTCAATAGTGTGAAAACTATGACAATAAAAATATCACTGGGAATAATTTTTTTATAAATCATCTATTACAACTGTTAAATTCAGGTGTATCTATTTAATAATTGTGCCATTGTGTAGCTAAAAAAAAATGTTGTTTGGCAGTCCTTGGGACAAAATTCACTTATCCCCCTGCGTCATACAATCCACTCTCTTGATATATACCACTTCCTCCAAATCATCATCCCGATGACAGCACTGCCGACCACATTCCCCACCAGCCACGCATACCCCACCCCAACAACCCCGAATATGACCATGAACACATAACCCAGCACGACCACCAGTGCACCGACCAACCCGTTCACCACCACCATTCCCCGAACATCATTCTGCACCCGTTTAATAGCAAAATAAAAATAATTCACCCCTCCGAATAAACTG
>JAGLWB010000193.1 GCA_023133655.1 Bacteroidales bacterium | reverse complement strand
GTAACCGTCTCTGGACAGGTAAGACCGTCGGAAACCTCGCTCTGAAGAAAAAAACTGTTCACTTCAATACCGCAGTTGTCCAATGTGTCGCCTCCGGCTCCAATGAACTCAGCTAGAGTAGTGTATGCCGGCTGCTCAGTGACGTCGCAAACTGCCGTGAGATCACCAGGACATGTGAGCGTAGGTGGCAAAGTATCATTATATGTAATGATTGCATCACAAATATCATTATTTCCACAAGAGTCCCAAATTTGGTAGGTATGTGTGATAATTTCCGGGCAATAATTACCATCAGATACCTGGTTAATCAGACTAATATTTGCATCAGGAACAAAGCAAGGAAAATCTACCACACCACCGGCTGCAATAAATTCGCTAACTGTAGCATAAGTATTAATAGCACCTCCAGGACAATAATATTGTTCTGTACATATAGGTATACAATCATCCAAAACTATCTCAAAATTTAAGGTATCTAAACTACAAGGAATTGCTGTGTTTGTATCATAAACAATTATTGAATAAAAACCCGGGGTTGCTGGAGTATATTCATTGCCTGTGGAAACAATATTTCCGGTTCCATCAGGACCATCGTACCATTCTATGTCCCATAATCCTGGAGGAGTCACTGAAACATAAATCGTATGGGGATCATAATCGCAAAATGATGGGGGATCCGGATAAATTGAAATTTCTACTTCAGGAAAAATATGGACCCTAACAGTATCACAAACAAGTCCTGTGGAATCACAAGGGTTATCAGCAACTTCTCCACACACCAGATAATCAATTATCGGTGGAGCAAATTCATCAGGAGTAAAATATGTTGTAAGACATCCTGAAGTACAGGATAAATAGCTATTGTAAATTCCTCCACCTGTAATATCGTTCCATGTAACAGTGCTTTCTTCTACACCAGAGACTGTAAGCTCTACTTCACATTCTACTCTTGTAGAAATTTCTTCAGTGATTATAAGACCTGGTATAGCGTGTATGGTATATACATTATTGTTTGCACCGGGTTTGCAAAATGTTATCGTATGGTATTCTCCAGATGTAAGACATACAATTTCATCCATTGGAAGTTCAGGGCCACAATCAATCTGATAATAGTGACCCTGAGGAGTTGCACCATCAATTAAAAAATAAATTCCAATCGATTGTTCTCCAATCATCACAGAGAAAGAAACACACCTATGAGGGCTTGTAGCTTCACAACATAATCCAACTCTTTGGACAGA
Source organism: Bacteroidales bacterium (assembly GCA_023133655.1). Classification (GTDB taxonomy): domain Bacteria; phylum Bacteroidota; class Bacteroidia; order Bacteroidales; family JAGONC01; genus JAGLWB01. The sequence goes on along the minus strand of JAGLWB010000193.1, from coordinate 1,002 downwards.
GGGTGATGTCCAGGATCCATTCGGGTCGCCGGATAAATCCACGAAAAAATGAGGTACAGTATCCTGACAGGTTGCACAATCACACACATCTGCGACAGTAATCAACCGTAAACAATTAGTTGTGTTGCCTTCCTGATCTGTAGCAGCATATGTACGTTCAACAGCTGTAGGGCAAAAACCGGGATATATTCCAAGCCCCTGGTAAACATCATTTAAATGAGATATTGAAACAAAATCACAATTATCAACTGCACTGACCAAGCCAATGTTGGGAACAGGAATATCGCTCGGGCAATCAACTGTTGTATCAGGAGGGCAAGTAATTACAGGGGGAGTGTCATCAATTACATTTATTATTATTACACAATTTGCCATATGCCCATAAGCGTCAGTAACAGACCAGGCGATTGTTGTAACACCAGGGAGTAAGGTATCATTTGCAAGTGTGTTTGTATTGTTGTAATTGTTTTGAATTGTTGCGCCAGGACAATTGTCAGAGAAAGTTGGATTAAATTCACTACCCTGAATAACATAATAGCAACCTGAAGCATCAGTACCCCTTGTGAAAGGGCTTCCAGCGGGGCATGTAATAATTGGATCTTCATTGTCATTAACAGTGACAGTAAACGTGCAGGTGGCTGGGCCATTGCCAGCAAGGTCGGTATAGGTGTATGTTACAGTGGTGACACCTACCGGAAACAAAGAACCGGAGACAAGACCCGAAGTCATCGTGCCTGACAATCCACTGCCATCACAGTTGTCATCAAAGGTAGGAGCAGCATAGTTAACAACAGCACCACAAATGCCCGGATCATTGTTAACTATAATATTTGAGGGACAATTTGTAACAGTCGGATCCTCATCATCATTGACTGTAACTGTAAAACTACACTGGGCTGTGTTACCCGAGGCGTCAGTTACCTCAAAGGTGTTGGTCGTGGTGCCGACAGGGAAAGCAGAACCACTGGCAAGGCCAGCTATCTGGGCCGTGGTGGAACCAGG
>JAGLWB010000192.1 GCA_023133655.1 Bacteroidales bacterium | reverse complement strand
AAATCATATGAAAAGGTTAATAATACTTGGTGTTTTTAGTTTCAGTATCCTTTTTAGTCCTCCCAAAACCACCGCCTCTTCGGGCGATTGGGGTACGGTTCAAGGCACAGTTTTATCCTATGGAACGGTGCAATATCCTATTGTGGGTGCTGCAATTCAACTCTATTTTTATGCCGACTCAATTACCACTATTGCTTTTTCGGGCGCTGACGGTACCTATCAGTCTGTGGTCCCGGAGGGCTTTTATAAGATTACCTGTGGAGGGGAAGGAACGGTACCTCAAATTGTAGACAGTGTTTTTGTGGTAGGTGGTGAGACTGTTATTGTTGATTTTATCCTGAAGGAGTTTCCCTATCCGGCATCAAATGTTCTTGTAGAAATTAATCATCACAATAACCTTCCATTCATAACCTGGAATACTCGTAATTCAGTCTTCCCGGATTATAATGATAATGTAAGAGCTGGTACAAGGGCCTTTTCCCGCTATAAGGTTTATCGTATGCTTGAAGGGGATGAACTGATACCTGAAAGCTGGGCCTTGCTTTATGATAATGTACTGGAACCTTTTTGCTATGATACCGGATGGTTAAGCATCGATACAGGTACATACCGGTACGCTATCATTTCAGCCTACTCATATAATGCTGCGAACCTGCCTTTTCAAATTTGGTCTGGAATGGCCTTAATGTTACTGTAAATATACAGTCCGGTACGGGAGAAAACCCTGAAGGTGCCGTGATATCATTTATCAATCAGGATAACAATCCGGAACACCGGTATGATGCAATAGCTCCTCCTAATGGAACAGTGAAATTTACAGATGTTTGGCCTGGAATATATGAGTTGAATGTTTTGTTAGACTATTATAGTCCTTATAGCTTGCAAAATATTTCAGTTTTTGAAAATATAACCATCGATGTCATGATGCTGGGATGTTTTTGTCCGCCTGGATTGTATATTAATTATTTTACAAATGAGCTGTGTGTGATACCTCCGGACTGGAATTATAATACAATTTATTATAAGGGCTTCGAGGATGGTATTATTCCATTTGGCTGGACGCAGGAATTTATTGATAGTACGTTGCTTTGGACTGTACAAACCGGTAGTCCTTCCGGGTTTCCCGACCATGCGCACTCTGGTGTGTTTAATGCTTCATTTATCGGCGATTCAGCGAGTACTGCACTGATTTTACCTGAATTGAACCTGCAGGATGCTGTGCTTCCAAAGTTGAGTTTCTGGCACGCACAGGCAGGCGATATTGTACAGGATGAATTGAAAGTATTTTATAAAACTTCAGCCACTGCTATATGGAAGCCTTTGTCTTCTTATAGTTACCCGTCTACCTGGCAAAGAGAATGGCTTAGCCTGCCTTCTCCCTCAGCAAACTATTACATTGGTTTTTTTGGAGATGCTAAACCCGGAGGATTGGGAATATGACTCGACGATATTAAAATTTCTGTCTCCGATTACACCCGCGAAATTCCTTCTGTTTTGGAAGGGTATAATTTATATGTCGATGGATGTCAAATAGCCTTTACATTTGATCTCTGCCACTCTCTGGGGGAACTTATTATCGGGCATTTTTATGTTTTTGGCCTTGATGCTCAATATACAGGTGGTTCATCTATCATTGTTCAGTATCCTTTTACCTATTATCCTTCTAGTTGGTTCAATCCTCCGGAAAATTTCTCCGGGTTAGTAAATGGAATGGAAGTTACCCTGGAATGGAGCCTTCCGGAAGGAGTTGTGCCAGAGGGGTATGATATGATTTATGATGATGGTTCGCAACGGTTTGAGTTTTTGGGATTTAATATTTGGAGAGATGATATTCGTTTAAATGATGAACCCTATACCGATACGCTGTACGTGGATGTTCTTTCTCCCGGGGGTGTTTACCATTATAACATCACAGCAGTATATAATGGTGGCGAGAGTTCTCCTTTATCTATGGCATTCACAGCACCGGTTGGCCAAAATTTCCCAACCCCACAAGAACTCACCGCTCAGTTGATCGATGATGAAATTGTTTCACTCACATGGAAGCCACCGGAAGGAGATTCAGAAAAAGATTGCCAGGGCTCACGAGAGCCAGTACTTCAGGGATATAACCTATGGCGAAACAATATAAATGCAAGGTACATACCTGCTCCTGATACATCTGTAGTTGATACCGTTATTTTTATTGGACCATGCGATTATTATCTGTCGGCTTTATATGATGAGGGTGAATCCTGGGGGGAAGGGCCGGCAAACATCATTGTTATTGCTAAGGGAACGCTGGAAGGAGATGTTTTTGATGCAATAGACTACAAACCCATAGAAGGGGCAACTGTTACATTAAATCCCGGAGGATACAGCGCTGTTACCGAATCAGATGGCAGTTACCAAAATGATGAGATCCCTGAAGGTGTTTATGAGGTTACATTCTCAGCAAATGGGTATTACCCGGACTCTGTTGATATGGTGCAAATAAAATATGCGGATTCGAAACGAGTGAACATGTTACTCTTTAGAGAAACAGGCTCCTTTCTGCCTTTCAGCGAGCCGTGGGATGATGGTGCTTTTGAAGCCCAACATTGGGGCTTTGCTCCGGAACAGGGGAAATGGCACATCAACCAAAATACCGGCCATCCTTATCCAGCTGCTGAATTTACCTGGGAACCAGGAATAGCAAATTATTCGTTTGCCCTTGTCAGCCCATTTATTATTTCAAACGATTTATCAGATACCATTTTGTTGACTTTCGAAACAAAGGTGCATGATTATGGTTCGTTAGGTCTGGAGACATTGTCGGTGGAGATTTGGAATGGAATCTACTGGGCTCCGATTGCTTTACTTGAAAACAATACCGGCACCGAATGGATAAAACATACATTCAACGTCTCCTCCTATTTCCGTGATTCATACATGAAGGTCAGGTTTATGGTGAGCGGTTTGGAACAGTATTACCTGACCACCTGGCAGGTTGATAATGTCAACGTGTTTATCCCCACAACAGCGAATCAGGAGGGGGATTTGATAGAAGATCAGCAATTAAGAACCACCATTACTGAAATAAAAGAAGAGAAACTACTGGTCATTTATCCGAATCCTGCTTCAGATCAGTTGACAGTTTCCGGTCTGCAACGGAGTGAAGCGACGTCCGCTTCAGACGGGTCACCCATCCTTCGCTATTTGTCATTTTATGATGTGTATGGGCGGAAAGTAAACGAGGTTATCATTCCACCGGAACAACCTGTAATTCACATTGATATTTCTGATTTGCCTGAAGGGCTTTATGTTATACAATGTATGTTGGGAGATGGGAGGTCAGTGGTTGAAAAGGTAATCATCATGAGATAAATGATAAAGGATAAAAGATAAATGATATCTGATATCACTTATCATTTATCTTTTATCTGATATCAGCAGCATTCAAACTCTCCTTACTCCGATTTAATCGTCAACATCATTGTTCGTGAATTGGTAAAAGAAAAATAAGTTGACTTCTGCCTAATAATTTTGTACCTTTAGAGCCTTGTTCATATTAAAAAAATAGTCATATGAAAAGGGTGATACTATTTGGTGTTCTCATCATCAGTGTTCTTTTTACTCCCCCCAAAGCCACCGCTTCTTCGGGTGATTGGGGTACCATCCAAGGCACAGTTTTATCATATGGAGCAGTTCAATATCCTATTGTGGGAGTTGCAATCCGGCTCTATTTTTATGCCGACTCAACTATCACCAATACTGTATCCGGAGCTGATGGTACCTATCAGGCTGTTGT
>JAGLWB010000191.1 GCA_023133655.1 Bacteroidales bacterium | reverse complement strand
TCCAAACCTTGCTGATTTCTCCTCCTGGACAAAGGACCTTCAAGTTCCTTATCCTGAGCTATCCTACAATATTATCGAATTTTTTGCAGGTAGGATTTTTGCTAATAATGTCAATGAAGCTTTTTCATCGGATACTGTTTTTATGTACGACGGTCAATCATGGAGCCGCTTTGATGCAGTTGGCAATAGTACCAAGGGCAATATCCAAAGCATGTATGGACGCCTTGTTTTTGCTAATAACAGTAATATTGATGTATATGATGCGTCACTGACGCGTGTTTATTTTACATATTCACCGGGAGGTATGAGCATACACCCACAGGATGCCCTCATTGATAAAGATGGTTTTGTATGGGAGGCCGACAGGTTTTCCGGGCTGGTAAAAACATTTAATGATGGTTGGAGTGCTGAAGTGATTAAGCTTAACGGACCGAAAACAGCCGACGTGTTTGCTCTGTCGGTTACAGGAAAGGATATTTGGGCAGTACCGGGTGGCAGGGATATCTCATGGGGAAATATTTGGAAACGAGCTGAGACGTATGGTTTTGTAAATGGAAGCTGGACAAATTTGGATTATAAAAACACACCGGAACTTGAGCCGGCAAGGGATATGCTTTGTGTGGTAGTTGATCCGGCAAACAGCAAGAAATTCTTTGGTGGCACATGGGGATATGGTATTTTTGAATTTGTTAATAATGAGCTGACTACAGTCTATACGGATGAAAATAGTACGCTACAACCCATTACAGGGATTGAGAAGATTAATATAGGCGGTTTGATTTTTGACAACGATCATAACCTTTGGGTTGCAAACTCAAATGCAGCTTCTATATTATCTGTAATGATGAATGATGGGTCATGGCATGCTTTAAGTCTTGGGTCGGTTGCTACCGGAATAGATGTTGGAGAAATTGTTATCGATCAGATGAACCAGAAATGGATGTTGGTAAGGGATCACGGTTTGCTGGTTTTTAATGATAACAATACCATCACAAACCCGAACGACGATCAGGCAAAAAAATTAAACGGCAACCCCGGGAACGGTGATCTTCCCGGATTGAAAATACTTAGTTTTGCTGTTGATCAGGATGGAGAGCTATGGCTGGGATCGGATGAAGGTGTTGCTGTTATTTATTCGCCGGGAAATGTTTTTAATGATGGCAATTATGATGCACAGCGCATATTGGTTGAGCAGGATGGCTATGTTCAATACCTGCTGGAAACAGAGGCGGTAACAACGATCGCTGTTGATGGAGCTAACAGAAAATGGTTCGGCACCGACCGTGCAGGTGTTTTCTTGATGTCGGAAGACGGTACAAAACAAATACTTCACTTTAATGATGAAAATAGTCCGTTACTTTCTAATTCTATTTCCAGTATTGTTATCAATGATGACGGCGAAGTTTTCTTTGGAACATCTCAAGGAATTATTTCTTATAAGGGTACTGCTACACCTACGCCTCCCCCGGGATCTGCAATATATGCCTATCCTAACCCGGTGAGAGAAGATTACAATGGCGTGATTGCCATAAAAGGCCTTTTCCAAAATTCAGATGTTAAAATCACCGACGTTAGTGGAACGCTTGTCTTTGCCACAAAAGCAGAAGGTAGCCAGGCAATCTGGCACGGGCGAAACTTCAATGGCGACAAAGTACAAACCGGAGTTTATCTTGTTTTTATAACCAATGATGATGGATCGGAAACAGCAGTGACAAAAATCCTCGTTATAAATTAATGTCTCGGTTAGCTAAAACAAACGGCATTGTACTTCACCAGATTAAGTATGGTGACAGTTCTATTATTGTTAGGGTATATACCGAAGAATTTGGAGTGCAATCCTATCTGATCCGTGGAGTAAAAAGCAAAAAATCAAAAATTAAGTCTAGCCTTTTTCAGGTTGGAAACATTCTTGACATGGTGGTTTACAGAAACGAAAATCGTTCGGTACAACATGTAAAAGAGGTACAAATTGTCTTCCCGTCTAACTCAATTTTATTTGATGTTAAAAAAAAGGCCATTGTCATTTTTATGATTGAGGTCTTTTACAGGTCCATTATTGAGGAAGAGCCAAACAAGCCACTGTTTAATTTTATTGTTAACTCGATCAGGGAGTTGGATAGCAAAGAAGAAAAATATGCCAACCTTCATTTAGTGTTTTCTATCCATCTCACTCAATATCTTGGGTTTTTACCACGGAAAAATTTTTCTGAAACAAAAAAATTTTTTGACTTGAAAGAAGGAGTGTTTGTTAGTCATCAGCCTCACCATGATCATTATCTTACCCCACTGCTCAGCACCCGGTTTTTCAAATTTTTAACGACTGACTATGATGAAATGCATAAGATCAGTATGACTGGCCGGAGCCGGATGGAATTATTGGAGAAACTCCTGGAGTATTACCGGTTACACCTTCCTTTATTTGGGGAAATCAAATCACACCATGTACTTAGTGTCGTATTGGCTTAGCAGATGTGATCTGTTTATTCTATTTGCATTCCTGTTATTCTTGCAATGTTTTGTTTTAAGGCCTTTTTGACTGCATTCAAATCCTGTTTTACGCCGAGTTCCTTTTCCAACGATGTTACAGCTTTATCAGGCATTCCACATGGATGGATAAAATTAAAATAATTCAGGTCGGTATTTATGTTTAAGGCAAGTCCGTGCATAGTTACCCACCGGCTTGCCCTAACGCCAACGGCACAAATTTTTCGAGCTTTATCAGGGATTTCAGGATCAAGCCAAACACCTGTTGCTCCTTCGAGCCGACTGGCGCTAATTTCGTATTTTTTAAGGGTAAGGATAACAGACTCTTCAATGGAATAAATATATTTTTTTATAGATAATTTAAAGTTATCCAGATCAAGAATCGGATATGCCACAATCTGACCCGGGCCATGGTATGTAATATCTCCTCCTCTGTTAATTTTGTAAAAGGACGCTTTCTTATCCAGCAATTGAAAATTATTGATCAGCAGGTTGTTTTCCGAACCACTTTTTCCCAATGTAAAAACATGGGGGTGCTCACAGAAAAGAAGATGATTTGGCACCGGCTTTTGGTTATCAGCCGACAGTTCATTATTCAATAATTTAACCTTCAAAACCCGATTGAAAAGCTCTTCCTGGTAGTCCCATGCTTTTTTGAAATCGATTAACCCCAGGTCCTGAAATGTGGTTTGTTTATTCATGTAATAAAATGGCAATTTATTGAAATTCTTGTTATTACTATTTCTTTATCCAACACATCATTTCACGTGTTTCTCCGCCCGATAAGACGACCTCACCAAAGGACTACTTTCCACAAAGCGAAATCCTTTTACCAGGCCAATTTTCTTATACCTTTCAAAGATCTCAGGTGCTAAATATTCCGCAACAGGTAAATGATTTGCTGTGGGTTGGAGGTACTGTCCAATGGTGAACACTTCACACCCTATTTCGATCAAATCATCCATTGTTTGAACTATTTCATCTTCTGTTTCTCCCAAGCCTAACATGACCCCTGATTTCGATACAATCTTTGAGTCGGAAATATTCCTGATCACTTTTAAGCTGGTTTCATATTTTGCTTTGCTTCTTACAAAAGGAGTCAGCCTTCTAGCAGTTTCCAGGTTATGAGAGATTACATCCGGTTTGGCCTTGATCACTTTTTCCAGGTATGAATATTCACCATTGAAATCAGGGATCAATGTCTCAATGGTGGTCTCAGGATTAAGTTTTTTTATAGCCCTGATCGTTTCGGACCAGTAAGAAGCCCCACCATCTGCCAGGTCATCTCTGTCAACAGACGTTATTACGCAGTGTTTTAGCTTCATTAATTGCACAGACCTGGCAATATGCATGGGCTCATCCGGGTCGACAGGTAATGGTTTGCCGGTTTTTACATTGCAGAAATTACATGATCGTGTGCAAATATCCCCTAGTATCATGAAGGTGGCCGTACCGCGCCCCCAACAGTCTGCAATATTAGGACAACGGCCACTTTCGCAGATGGTATGAAGTTGATGATGATGAACAATATCTTTGATTTTGACATAACTCTTCCCTTCCGGTAGCCGGATTTTCAGCCAGTCGGGTTTTCGCAATGTTGATTTGAGTACTTTCTTCATAAATAACTATTGGCTGTCAGGTGCCTGTTAGTGCCTGTCAGGTGTATACACCTGACAGAACATTATCAGGCAACAAAGGTATGAAAAGAATAGCTGCCAGGTGTCTGTTAGTGCCTGTCAGGTGTAACACCTGGCAGCACATTGCTGAACACTTGCCCTCCACCTATAGGTGGCGGACGAAAAAACGAAAAAAGCTTACAACTTAAATCCTGCAGCTTGAAGCTATTTCCTATCTTTGCAAAAATCACAAAACCATGGCTGAAGAACTGAGAGAACAGGAAATAATCCGGAGAAATTCTTTGGAGGAGTTATTTAAACTAGGTATTGACCCTTATCCTGCTGAGACATTTGATGTTAATGTTACAGCAAAAGATATTATTGAGCAATTCTCACACGATCAATCAAAATTCCAGGATGTTCAAATAGCAGGACGCATCATGAATCGACGAATAATGGGGGCGGCCTCCTTTACAGTGATTCAGGACAAAACAGGTCGAATACAGTTATATTTAAAACGTGATGAAATTTGTCCCGGGGAAGATAAAACCATGTATAACACAGTTTTTAAAAAGTTATTGGATATTGGTGATATCATAGGGGTATCAGGATATGTATTTATCACGAAGATGGGAGAGATTACGATCCATGTAACATCCTTTACGGTGTTAAGTAAATCATTAAGGGTTTTACCAATTGTTAAGGAAAAGGATGAACAGGTCTACGACGCGTTTACCGACCCTGAACATCGTTATCGTCAGAGGTATGTCGACTTGATCGTTAATCCGGATGTCAAAGATATTTTTGCAAAGAGAACAAGGGTATTTGATTCAATGCGGTCATTTCTTAACTCCAAAGATTACCTTGAGGTTGAAACGCCTGTCCTTCAGCCGTTATATGGAGGAGCAGCAGCCCGCCCGTTTAAAACCCACCACAACACCCTGGATATGACTTTGTATTTGCGAATAGCAAACGAATTATATCTGAAAAGATTAATCATAGGTGGGTATGATGGTGTTTATGAGTTTTCGAAAGATTTTCGAAATGAAGGAATGGACCGGTACCATAACCCTGAATTCACCCAAATGGAACTGTATGTGGCTTACAAAGATTATGAGTGGATGATGGATCTTGTTGAAGAAATGATTGAAAAAATTGCACTGGATTTACATGGAACAACAAAAATTCAGGTTGGCAATCATTTGATTAATTTTAAGAGACCCTGGAAGCGGTTTACTATGTTTGAGATCATTCAGAAAAAAACCGGTTTTGATATTTCTGATATGGATGAAAAAGAATTGGTTGATGTTGCTGAAAAAATTGGGATTGATATCGATGAATCTATGGGTAAAGGAAAGCTTATTGATGAAATCTTTGGCGAAACATGTGAACCTAATCTGATTCAACCTGCTTTTATAACAGATTATCCTGTTGAAATGTCTCCCCTGGCAAAAAAACACCGGTCTAAGCCCGGATTAGCGGAACGATTTGAGGCTATTTGTAACGGGAAAGAACTATGTAACGCCTTTTCAGAACTTAACGACCCCATCGATCAACGTCAACGCTTTGAATCACAACTGGAGCTGGCAAAGAGAGGTGATCAGGAGTCAATGGTCCTTGACGAAGATTTCCTGCGCGCTCTTGAATATGGAATGCCTCCAACAGCCGGACTCGGCATTGGTATGGACAGACTGGCGATGATCATGACAAATTCAGCATCCATTCAGGATATTCTTTTCTTCCCCCAAATGCGGCCCCAAAAAAGAAAAAGTGTAGAAACAGATGACGATTTTAGGGCTCTTGGTGTTCCTGATGAATGGATTCCTATTATCCGAAAAGCAGGATACCCAACAGTGAGTGCACTCAGGAAAGCCAATCCTAATAAACTTATTAATGACCTTAGCGGTTTAAGGAAAAAAATGAAACTGGATATTCCGACATTGAAAGTTGAAGATGTCAAAAACTGGATAAATGATTAATTAAAGCCGGGCATTAATCGTTTAATTTACATTTGCAATCTTCAATTTTTCTTTTTATTTCCCTGAAGTATTTATTTCTCTTCATTTCTGCAGTTACACTGATCAGGGTTGACCGACTGATGATATTTTTTGCCCACCGATTCGCCTGTAGGAGCTGTCGGTACTAATATCAAGTATGTCAGCAACTTTATCAACAAGGGACAAATTTGAGGGAATGTTTGTCTTAATCTGCCTGAAAAATTCAATCTGCAATTCTAATGAAATATCCATTTTGGAGAAATTTTAGTAAATTTACAAAAAGAGAGAGGAAATTGAAACAAAAAATTGCATTTATTGCGAGTTAATCACTTAAACCAGGCCCATTTTGCAGGAATTAATAAATCTTAACTCGACACATGGTTTTTTTTGCAAAAACTGCAAATTTCCATCAGTATTCAGATTAAAGAAATTTTGTTTTGCACAGTGCCTTATGTAACTTTGAAGTAATAAAAACTTGCATGCTCCATTTTTTTTTGCGTGTATACAACATTTCACTTTTAATCTTTTAGAATGGCATTTTCTGCAATACAATTGATTTTTATATTAGCCTTTCCGGGTTTAATCATTTATTTCAGTAAACATTTAAAAGTTATTCGTTGGCTGAGCCCTATTGTGGTATGCTACCTTATAGGCATTTTGGCCGGAAACCTGCCATTTTTGTCGATTAACAGGGGGCTCATGACCTATGCGGCTGAAATCAGTGTTGGCCTTGCCATTCCTGTTTTGCTGTTTTCCTGTAACTTTAAGAAATGGTTAAGGCACTCCAAATCTACATTTCTTTCTTTTTTCCTGGCAATGGTTGCAGTGGTGGTATGTTCGTCATTGGCATTTGTTATTTTTCATGATCGGATTGTTGATGCTTGGAAAGTATCTGGTATGATGATTGGCGTTTACACCGGGGGTACAGCAAATATGACTGCCATTGGGATTGCCCTGGATGTAGAAGAGGAGATTTTTGTTTTATTAAACAGCGCTGATCTGATATTCAGTGGAATCTATTTCCTTTTTCTTATTACCATAGCAAAAAAGGTGTTTGGTTATTTTCTTCCACCATTTAAAAGGTATAACGATCAGAAAGAAAAAATCGATGAGGAACATACTGGGTTTAATATTTTAAGCGGCCACGAAAAAATTAAATATATCCTTATTTCACTAGGCCTGTCATTGTTGATACTAGTTACTGCGGCAGGTGTTTCATTGTTGATAACGGGTGAACTGACAGCTTCCATCATTATTCTTTTGATCACAACAATGGGAATTGCCTTCTCATTCTTTTCCCGTATCCATTCCCTTAAAAGTAATTATGAAACCGGTGAGTATTTCTTACTTGTTTTTGCTGTGGCAATGGGCTCTCTGGCTAATTTTTCCGAATTGATATCAGTAACTAATGTAACGATTATTGCTTATTGCGCTGTTGCTGTTTTGGGCTCTGCTTTTATTCATCTTTTATTAACCTCCCTGTTTCGCATTGATACTGATACAGTTATCATTACTGCAACTGCAGCTATTTTTGGCCCGGCTTTTATAGCCCCGGTTGCAGAGGGGATTAAGAACAAAGAAGTTATCGTTTCCGGTATCTCCCTGGGTTTGTTGGGAAATGCCATTGGAAATTATCTCGGACTATCTGTTGCATGGTTATTAAAATTTTTATTCTAAATGAAGAATATGAAAAAATCGAAAGTACAATTCCCTGAAAAAGGGATACCTCCTGAGGAGGTTTTATCACAAATTAAACGAAAAAAGTCTTCAGATGCAGAGTGGAAGAACGGAAAAATGTTTGGGTTTGTTTATCATCCTGATGATAACATTTCACGGGTTATTCAGGAGGTGCATAACCTGTATTTTTTTGAAAACCCGATCAATCCAACTTTTTTTAATTCCATTATTCATTTTGAGAATGAAACAGTATCAATGGTGTCTGATCTTCTAAACGGAGATAAACAAGTGGTTGGAAATGTCACATCCGGTGGTACAGAGAGTATTTTTTTGGCAGTGAAAGTTGCCCGCGACAGGGCCAGGAAAGAACATCCAGAGATAAGCAAACCGGAAATCATTGTACCTGCTTCTGCTCATCCGGCATTTTTTAAGGCAGCTCATTTTCTTGATGTTAGCCCGGTGGCATTACAACTGAGAGATGATTTAAGGGTTGATATTAGTTTGCTCCCCACAACAATCACTAAAAACACTATTTTGATTGTAGGATCAGCTCCTTCCTATCCTCATGGCGTGGTAGATCCGATTGAAGAGATGGGTAGAATTGCAAAAGAAAATGATATACTTTTTCATGTTGATGCCTGCCTGGGAGGCTTTATGCTACCATTTGCTGAAAGGTTGGGGTACGCAATTCCTGTTTTTGATTTCAGGGTTGAGGGAGTTACGTCTATTTCGGCCGATATACATAAATACGGATATGGGGCAAAAGGGGCTTCAATAATATTATACCGTAATGCAGGTTTACGCCGGAAGCAATTTTTTGTTCATGCTTCCTGGCCAGGGGGCTTATTTGGGTCTCCAACACTCCTGGGAACAAAAAGTGGTGGGCCGTCTGTAGCTGCATGGACTGTGCTTAAGTTATTAGGCCAGAATGGGTACCTGGAAGTTACGAAAAGAACTTTGGAGGCTACACGGCAAATTCAAAAAGGAATTAATGCCATAAACGGACTGAAGGTGGTTAGCAACCCCGAGATGAGTGTTTTCGCCTTCACTTCTGAGCAAAATGATATTTACCGGATAGGTGACTGCCTTGGAGCAAAAGGCTGGTATCTTGACAGGATCTTATCACCCAATGGTTTGCACCTTAATGTAACCTGGTCTAACCTTGATAATATAGAAGCATTTCTTGCCGACCTTGAAATATCTGTTGTTGAAATTAGGAAGTCAAAACTTAAAAAGGTAATAACTTCGTATTCATCAAAATTAACAAATACCCTATTTAAAACTTCTCCTGAAAAAGCAATCGAGGTTATCGCATCAACGATGGTAAAACAAACAAATAAGGGTAAACGATCAAATACAGCGACTTTTTACGGAATAGCTGCCTCACATGAAAACCGGGAAAACATTCCTGCATTGATACTTGATTTTCTGGATAAAATGTACCGAAAGAAAAACTAATACAATAATTAATATTGCTTGTCAGATGCATTAATAATAGTCTAAATAATTTAAAGGTTTATGAAACTTCTTGACGACCTGTTACAAAACACAGAGCTTTCAATAGTAGATTTAAGCCTGTTAATCATCTATGCCCTTGTATGTGTTGGAATAGGATTGTGGAGTTCCCGGAAACAACAGGATGAAGATTTTCTTATTGCAGGGAGGCAATTGAACCTCTGGGGATTTGTCACATCAGTCGTAGCCAGCTATATCGGAGGGGCAGCTATTGTTGCCTATACTGCATATGTTTATAATTTTGGTATCTCTGCCATTGCAGTATTTGTTGGCACATCTGCAGGGTTTCTTTTATTCATTCCTTATGCCTTGAAATTGAGGCAGATAAGTAGCGAACAGCAGTTTATTACCCTCTCTGACTGGTTTTATTATAAACTCGGAAAAAGAGTAGGGCTGATCTCTGCCATCATCCTTTTTGTAGTTTATTTTGGCATGCTCCTAAATCAATTTATCGCAGGCAGCAGCATTCTGGCTAATATAAGTGGCTGGTCGTACGAAACATCCCTGTTTTTTTCAAGCCTGATTATTACCATTTATCTTGTTGCAGGAGGATTTAAAAGTGTTATCAAAACCGACATTTTTCAATACATCGTATTATTTGTCTTGTTCATTTTTCTGGGGTTCATTTTAACTGATGAAGAAAAAATGACGGCTGTTGAACTTTTTGACCTTTCAAAAATGAACTTCGGTATGACTGTTGCGTTCATTGCTTTTGGTGTTTTTATTATTTTTCAATCTGCTGAATACTGGCAACGGGTCTATGCTGCGAAAAATTCGCGGGTTGTTAAAAATGGCTTCATTGGCGCAGCAATTCTTACGGTCATTACCGGCTTTGCCATTACACTAATTGGTTTATCAGCACATCATCATCTTCCTGGGATTGAAGCCAAAGACGCCTTTGCCGAGGGGCTTAGAATCTTAATGCCGACAAAGTTCATCGGAGCCGGGCTCATATTAATTTTTGCAGCGATCATGAGCTCAGCTGATACACAAATATTTGTATTGGCCTCAAGCGTTTCGATCGACTTTCTGGGGAAGTTTTCCAGGAAAAAGCTTAGCAGTCATCAATTGATGCGTCGGACAAAAATTTTTATTATTGTTTTTGCCTTACTTGGATTTGGTTTCGCTTATAGCTTTCGCGACCTGGTGGCTGTTATTGTTTTTATAACGGGAATAGGGTTTACCATAATCCCTGCAGCAGTTGCATCTTTTTATAACAAAGTTACCGGTCGGGCGGCAACAGCCAGCTTTATAGCCGGCATTGCTTATGTGTTTTCTTTGCTTGTGGTAGCCACGTTTCAGGAAGAACCGGTAAATTTTTTCAAAAACAATGCTGATTTGGCAATACTTTCAATAGTTGTATCAGCTATTGTTCTGATTATATTTCAGGTATCGTGGCTGTCAGGTGTAACACCTGACAGGCAAAGTTGAGTTTGCCAGCAGGTGTACACTTGCGCTGTCAGGTGTAACACCTGACAGCCTAATAATTAAATATTATCGATATGAAACCACTGAAAATTATCCTTTTATTCGTTTTTTTGGGACCCGTTTTTGCCTATTCACAAATCGATTCAACCGAAGTAAAAAATAGAGAGAATATCAAATCGGGATGGGTCCCGGATATCCCAATTCCTGTCGTAGCGTATGATGCGGATATGGGATTCCAGTATGGAATCATCGGAAGTATTCACCACTATGGTGATGGTACGATGTATCCTGAATACAAGCATAAATTCCTCATAGAGGTATCCCGGTTCACTAAAGGCAGCGGTGTGAATCAGTTATTTTACGATTCAAAGTATTTGTTACCAAAAAGCATTCGTATAACTGCTGACCTTAGCTTCCTTACCGAACAAACACTGAATTTTTATGGTTTTAATGGGTATGAAACGGTATATAATCCTAATTTGGAGGATGAAAGTTCAGATGATTATATTTCAAGGGCTTTTTACCGGTATCAACGAAAATGGTTTCGTTTTATCCTGGATTTTCAGGGAAACCTGAAAGGTGATAAACTTAGGTGGCTGGCCGGTATGTCGTTTTTTAATTATGATATTGAGACTGTTGATATTGAACGGCTGAATAAAGGAAAGCCTGAAGAGAAAATATTGCCGGATATACCGTTACTATATGACCAGTACTTTGATTGGGATTTGATACCACAAAATGAAAAACATGGCGGCCAGATCAATTTCTTCAAATTAGGTCTTGTTTACGATACACGCGATAATGAACCTAATCCCGGCAAAGGAATTTGGGAAGAAGTGATCATTATGACTGCGCCCTCATTTTTCTTTAACAAGGAGTTTTCCTTCACAAAACTTGCGGTCACCCACCGGCACTATCTATCTCTTGTTAGTAAAAAGCTCACCCTGGCTTACCGGCTTTCATACCAGGGAACCATTGGTGGGAAAACGCCTTTTTTTTCTCAATCGTACCTAATAAGTTCTTTTTCTACTGCAACGAAATCTGATGGCCTGGGAGGTGCAAAAACACTTAGAGGGGTATTAAGGAACCGATCAGTTGGTGATGGAATTTTGTTTGGAAACATGGAGCTTAGGTGGAAGTTTTTCAGAACGATTGTGCTAAACCAAAACCTTTATATTGCTTTGCATGGGTTTTTTGATGCCGGCCAGACAGTACAGCAGATAAAAATCAATAAGACTTTCGTACCTGAACCGGTACGATCACTCTTTTTTGACCAGAAATATGATAGTATGCATTTGAGTTATGGAGCCGGGTTGCGAATTGCTTTAAACGAAAATTTCATTCTTGCCATAGATTACGGAATAGCAACTGATAAACGTGACGGGCTCAGCGGACTTTATATCGGGATTAATAATCTGTTTTGATTGACTCCGTCCACCAGAGCGGGGTTAAAATAATCTCCATATAATAATGATTTCCCCGCCTAGCCGAGTATTTTTTTAACTAATTTTGTATAATTAGTTCCAATTACTTTTTACTTGCACCCTTGCTGTCAGCTGGCAGACTGTAATCAGACACATGCTTCTATTATGAAAAACCCTTATTCAAACAGAAAATATATCATCAAGGGTGTTTTCCTTTTGGTTGGGTTAGTATTTGTTATTAAACTTTTTTTTATTCAAATCATTGATAAAACATACATTCTTTCAGCTCAAAATAACGTCATACGGTTGATCTACCAGTTTCCTGCCCGAGGATTGATCTTTGATCGCCATGACAAATTGATGGTTTATAATGAAGCCGTATACGACTTGATGGTCATTCCTAACCGGATGCAAGATATTGACACACTTGAACTTTGTGAGTTAATAGGAATTGATAAAGAAACATTTGTTGGGCAAATAGAAAAAATAAAACACTATTCTGTTCGGAAAGCGTCTGTTTTTCAAAAACAAATATCAAAAGAAACAACAGCTTATCTTGAAGAGAAACTTTTTAAATTTCCCGGATTTTATGTGCAACCGAGAACGTTAAGAAAATATCCATTACCTGTTGCTGCTCATACAGTGGGGTATGTTGGGGAGGCCAATCGGCAGTTGCTTGAGAAGGATTGTTATTATAAGTCTGGTGACTATGTGGGAATTAGCGGGCTGGAAAAAACGTATGAACAGGTATTAAGAGGCAGGAAAGGTATTAAAAGGGTTCTTGTTGATGTATTTAACAGGGAAAAGGGAAGCTTTCAGGATGGGAAGTATGATACGGCCATGATCAAGGGGGTAAATCTGAAAATAACATTGGATGCAGAGTTACAGGAATATGGCGAGTTGCTAATGACTAATAAAAAGGGGAGTATTATTGCCCTGGAACCTTCCACCGGTGAAATACTGGCTCTTGTATCTAGTCCACACTATGATCCAAACCTTTTGGTTGGCAGGGTGAGAGGTAAAAATTACAAGAAACTGCAACATGACCCCCTGGAGCCGTTATTTAACAGGCCTCTAACAGCGACTTATCCTCCCGGATCTGTTTTTAAGCTGGTAAACTCTCTTATTGCCTTGCAGGAAAATGTTGTTACTCAGCATACAAAGTATTCGTGTGAAGGTCCGGAAACAAGGCCTATCAAATGTAGTCATTATCACAAATCCCCGTTGAATATGATAGAAGCGATAGAAGTTTCATGTAATCCGTATTTCTGGAAAACATTTACTGCTATTATGAAAAATGAGGATGACATACATGATAGTTTTGAAAAATGGCGTAACCATACATTAAGCTTTGGCTTTGGCAGTAAATTTAATAGTGACCTTTTCAGTGAAGTCAGTGGTTTTATACCCGAACCCGGATATTTTGACAAATACTTTGGGGAAAAAGGTTGGAGACCAATGACCATCAGGTCACTTTCCATCGGACAGGGAGAGATTCTTGTTACACCATTGCAACTGGCTAATTTATCGGCTATCATTGCTAACAGGGGTTATTATTATGTTCCGCACCTTGTTAAGTCTATTGACAATCATAAAACAGAAAAAAATAATAGAGAAAAAAACCACACCACTATTAAACCTAACTACTTTGATGTTATTATCGAAGGTATGTATCAGGTGTTTGAAGGGGAAGAGGGAACAGCCCGTTGGTATAAACTTGACAATATTGCTGTTTGTGGCAAGACAGGAACTGCCGAAAATCCTCATGGAAAAGACCATTCAGTTTTCATTGCTTTTGCACCAAAAGATGATCCACAAATTGCTATTGCCGTTGTTGTAGAAAACAGCGGTTTTGGCGCTACCTGGGCCGCACCAATATCAACCCTGATGATCGAAAAATACCTTACCGGAACAGTCAAAAAGAAGTGGGTGGAAGAGCAAATGATCAATGTTATTTTAATTTCAGACAATTGAGGCAGCGAAAAGGCATATTTGATAATATTGACTGGGTTATAATAGCCCTTTATTTCACCCTCGTGTTAATAGGATGGTTGAATATTTATGCAGCTGTGTACAATGAAAGTCATCGTAGCATATTTGATATTACCCAAAATTACGGCCGACAGCTTATTTGGATCACCACTTCGCTGATCATCATTTTTACAATCCTGATGATTGATGCAAAATTCTACAATGCATTTTCAATACCATTATACATTATTTCAGTTTTTTTACTGGTTGTTGTTTTGTTTCTTGGGAAAGAAGTAGCAGGGGCAAGATCATGGTTTCAATTAGGGTCTTTTGCTTTCCAGCCTTCGGAGTTGGCAAAGGTAACAACAGCCCTGGCATTAGCACGATATGTCAGCTCCAGTAGTTTCAATATCAAAAAGAAAAAGGCAAAAATATATATTGCCCTACTTATTGGCGCCCCTATGATCCTGATTTATCTTCAAAATGACACTGGCTCAGCACTGGTATATTTTTCGTTTTTGTTAGTGCTTTTCAGGGAGGGCCTTTCTGGAAAGATTATGATTACCGGTGTGATTATAATAATGCTATCGGTTATTGCTCTTCTGGTTAATAAATTTATTATTACAGGTTTTTTGGCCCTGATTATAATTTTTACCATTATGATAATTCGTCGTAGAAAAGCGATTGTTATTAAGCTTATCGGCCTTTTTATTGTAGCTACAGGATTTGTTTTTTCCGTAGAATATGCTTTTGAAAACATACTGGAGCCACATCAGCAAACAAGGGTAAATGTTCTATTAGGCAAAGAAGTGGATCTCAGGGGGGCTGGTTATAACGTTAATCAATCGAAGATAGCTATTGGGTCAGGCGGTTTTACCGGAAAAGGTTTTTTAAATGGCACACAAACCAAATATGATTTTGTTCCGGAACAAAGTACTGATTTCATTTTTTGTACCGTTGGAGAAGAGTGGGGTTTCCTTGGCAGTTTGGTTGTAATAGCTCTGTATATTGGACTATTGCTAAGAATAATTATGATAGCAGAGCGCCAACGGTCGATATTCAGTAGAATTTATGGATATGGAGTAGCGTCAATTTTCTTCTTTCATTTTGCTATAAATATAGGAATGACTATTGGATTAGCACCTGTAATTGGTATTCCTTTGCCTTTCTTAAGCTATGGAGGGTCGTCGTTGTGGGCTTTCACAATTCTATTGTTTATACTCATCAGACTTGATGAAAGCCGGCAAGAACTTGTTTAGTAAAACACGATGCGGTTATCGACGATATCGGCATTTTCTTCCAACGCCGGATAAACTTCCCTTGATATCCTCGATGTGATATTCCTGATAAGAAAATCTTTCTGCATTGTATAATTATCTCTCTCTTCTGCTTCTATAAATTGATTGAGCGATATTACAAATATACCCTGATTTCCCTTGATGGGTTTCGACATTTCACCTGGTTTCATTGAGAAAATAGCCCCGATGACCATTTGTTCAGGTCCGTATCCGGGAATATTATACGAACCAAACGTAGTGGCATCAACCGTATCGATGGTGGTGTTAAATCTTTTTGCCAGTAAAGCAAGGTCACTCCCTTCTGTAAGCGCCTGCTGCATTTGGTTGATAAGTATTTCTGCTTTTTTTTCTCTCATAACCAGGGGCTCTATTTCATCTTTCACAAGCTCTAGCGGAGCAATCCCTTCTTCATACCTTTCCTTCAACACAGCTACAACAAAGCTATCACCCATATCTCTGACAGGAGAAACGTCTCCTACATTGGTTTTGTCGTTAAATGCCCAGTAAATAATTTGCCGGGGGTGTTCAATCCCGGGAATGTTATTGTTCATCTTTTCCAGCTTCTCACTGCTTCTTTTGTTTAACCCTTCGTCAATAATTGCTTGTTCGAAGGATTCAGGTGTATTATTATTTGCCGCGAAATCACTTGCTTTCATATAAGTTTCCTGGAAGGTTTCACTACTGGGTTGAATTTCCCTGTTAATTATAGCAACACGAACCTTTTTCTCGACATCCATTTTATCGGTAATATTGATAACATGAAAGCCAAAGGCAGTTTCAGCAATAACTGTTTCGCCAATTGTACCCTCATAGACTGCCTGGTTGAACGGATAAAGCATCATTCCATCCGGAAACCAGTCAAGATCACCTGAGTTATTACTTACTGATGGGTCATCGGAAAAAGCAATGGCCAGTTCGGTGAATTTACCCGGCGACTGTTTGGTTGCGATAACCAGACTATCTGCCAGCTCTTTTGCCAAATCTTTTGATCTGGTAATCCCCTGAGCCCCGCGTGCCCCATTATAGGCAATGAGGATATGGCTGGCTCTCATAGAGTCGGGACGCATTTGAACATCAACTAACTCTGCAATATGATACGCTTCGTTTTCAAGATAAGGTCCATAAATTGTCCCAACAGAAGAATTAAACATAATTGAGTCAATCCGCGCAGGCAATGTGCCCTCTTTGTACCAGGAGCTGTCGTAACGTGTATCGGAAACAGCATTTACAAAAGCGCCAATATTCTGTATGTCGGCAAGATCTTTATAAATTTTGTCTACATCATTTGCAATGCTTTTCCTGTCTTGTGGTGATGCTACCACAGGAAAAACAACATAATCGATATCAACAGCAGCTTTCTGCTTATATTCATTCTTGTGCTCTTTGTAGTATTCTTTGTAGTCTATATCTTCTAAGACGATTGTTGAGTCGGCAATGGTTGTGTATTTTGGAGCCACAAAATAATAACTGGCTTTTCGGTTTTTTTCAATAAAGTCGTTTTTTGCAAACAGGTCAGGTATAACATATCCTTTGGAGAGCAGGTTGTTATATTTATTATGTTCTCTGTCAGACTTAATCATTTTTTCAAGTAGAAAATACCGTTGCTGTGTTTCAAGGTCCAGCTGTCCAAAGTTTTGAAGAAACTGATTAACGGTTTGTGGGTTAAACTCTCCGGTCTCAGGATTTCTGAAATTCTGGGTAATATACTCATGCGGGTCGTTTCCTCTGATCTGATCATTTAGTTCATCAACCGTAACAGTAAGTCCGAGGGCATTGTATTGCTCGTAAAGAATGATACCACTGACCATCTCCTGGTATACATTTTGTCTGACACCGAACGTTTCCTGAGGAGTAAGGTTTTCTGAGCCCTGATTTTGCCGCCTGATTTTCAGGTTTTCTTCTACTTTCTGGTTGAACTCATTAGCGGGAATATCTTCTCCGTCAACCTCGGCTATATTAACGATCCTTTTGCCTGAGCCACTTGGTTTTAAAAAATCCCCCAGAACAAAAGCTGCAAGAGCAACGCCAATAATAATTAATAATAACACTGAATGTTTCCTGATTCTTCCAATTACTGCCATAACTTAATTGTTTAAAGTTCAATGTTCAATGTTTAATGTTCAATGTTCAAAGCTGAGCGAAGCGAAGTC
>JAGLWB010000190.1 GCA_023133655.1 Bacteroidales bacterium | reverse complement strand
AACTACTCAACTACTCAACTACTCAGCCACTCAACCACTCAACCACTTATATCAGATCCGCCTGAGGCGGACCAGATATCAGCTATCTGATATCTTTTCCTCCAACTCCTTAACCTTATCCCTAAGCTCCTTTATCCTGAATTCCCTGTTGACAAACAAATTATTCAGGCGTCCGAGTTCTTTGTTTTGTTCTTCAAGCTTTTGAGTTCGGTCCTTTACAAGCTCTTCAAGGTGTTCGCGGTATTTATCTAATTCCTCTTCTGCCCGCTTGCGCTCGGTGATTTCTGCCTTCAATTCCTTTGTTGTTGCATTAAGATCATTCAAAACAACTAATGTAGCAATTCTTTGTTTTTCGCTTTTTTCAAATTGTTTTTTCAGTTCAGCAGTTCTTTCATTTACCGTTGTTTCAAGGTCTTCTGTATAATTTTTCAGTTTATTTTGTGCGTTTCTTAATTTGTCGGTCATGGTATCAAATGAGCGGGAAAGCTGACCAATTTCATCCTTTGATTTTACACCGATTTTATGATCCAGATTGCCTTTGATAATTTCCTCGGTTCCTTTTTGTAATTTAACAATTGGAGACGTAATATTTTTGGAAATTATAAAAATAACTAATAAAGTAGTAATAAGTAAAATTGAAAAAATGATTATTAGTATAACAGCCTGCTTATTCACTGGTTTATTTGCTTCTTTGACATCTAATTCTGCAATCAAACCCCACTGCATCTCAGAAATAAAATAGTGTGTCCCCAGAACTTTCCGGCCGGTATAATTTGTATATATCGTCGAAATTTCTTCCATTTCCGGCAAAAAGCCTTCTCCTATGTGTTCTAATATACACAAGTTGACCTGCTCGGTGTTTGTTTTTGTTTCTAATATTGTTGCATCATCAAAAACCCCGGAAGGAGTTATGATATAACCATCTTTATTCACCAGATAAATCTCTCCGGTTTTTCCCAGGCCGATTCTATTTACCATTATTTCAAACAATTTATTTTCTACATCAAAATTAACTACCAAAACCCCGGCAAATATATCTCTCACATAAATTGGTGTTGAAATACTGAGAACAAGATTACCGGTATATACAGATTTGTGAAATTCACCAATATAAGTACTTTCTCTTCCTTTTATAAAGAAAGTTTTTTCACTTTGGTCGAATCCAATATTTTCGTTACTGGAGGCGATTACAATTCCATTCTTATTCAATATCCTAATTCTGTTAATGTAGGGAATAATATCAATAGTTCGTTTTATCCTTAGATTACATTCAGTAATTTTTCTGGTATAATCAATTTGTGGGTCTAACACATTTGTGAAAGGAATACCGACTGCAAGTAGCCGAACAACATTTTTACAATCATTTAAAAGTGTTTCAATATTATGTACTCTGGATTGTGCAGTTGTCAATAATTGGTTTCCAACATGGTTCTTAATGGCACTATTAGAAATTATCAGGGTAACTAATAATGATACAATCAACATTATTATGGCTAATGTAATTGGGAAAATGCCAAGTTTTGTTTGTATTTTCATCTTTTTCCTTTTATTATTTTTCTACAGAGTGTGTACAAATCTTCATTCTACGATTTCATATTTTTGATCTTTACCCAATTTCCCGAGCAATTCATTTATCTCTTTTCTTTGTTCGTTAATTATTAATTCTCTGTCTACAGCAGCATCATTGAAAATTTCAAGTTCATTCATTTTCTTTTTCAGATCTTTCTCTGCCTTTTTGCGCTCGGTGATGTTACGTGCATTCCCCTGAAATCCCATAATTTCTTTCTTCTTATCGAATAATATCTTACCCATAACCTCGAGTGGGATCTCTCTGCCATCCTTGTGAAATAAATTGAGCTCAAATATTGAAGAATAAGTATCTTCTTTTCGTAATTCATCTTCTACTATGTTCATAAAATGCTGTAGTTCTTTTACCGAACAATGTTCCGCTAATGTACTTTCCATCCATTCTTCCCGTGTAAAACCAAGCATAGAGAAAATAACCTGATTAATATATATAAACTTCAAATCTTTATCCATTTTCCAGACACAATCAATAGTGTTTTCTGCAAGTAAACGGTATTTATCTTCACTTTCTCGTAATGCTTCTTCTGCCTGCTTACGCTCGGTGATGTCTTCAATTATTCCATCGTAATGCTTCACATTTCCTTTTTCATTTTTCACAGTTACTGCTGATACAGATCCCATGAAAGTCGTTCCATCATTTTTCTGTAATTGTAGCTCCTCGTTCCTTACGAAACCTTTACTTATCATTTTCTCATTATACTTTTTCCTTTCCTCTGGATTTTTATATAAATCAGAAACTTTCATTCTAAGGAATTCATTTTTTTTCTTAAAACCGAACATCTCAACAATTGCTGGATTTGCCTCAATAAATCGTCCTTCAACCCCAACAGTATTTCTATACACTCCAACGTAAAGGTGCTCAGTCAACGACCTGTATTTCTCCTCACTTTCCCGTATTGCTTCTTCTGCTTTTTTGCGTTCGGTGATATCTTTTACTGTTCCCATGCTGGCTACACTATTTTGATAATTGATAAGTCCAACATTCATATTAACAATTATTCTGGTTGTTTTGTCCTTATGTATCATACTGAATTCGTATTCGCTTGAAATATCTTCACCTGCTTGTCTTCGGTAGTAACGGTCTGCAACCATATCAATATCTTCCGGTGCAATTAGGTTTATAAAGTCCATTCCGATCAATTCTTTTTCCGAGTAACCGGTCATTCCGGCGAAAGCTTTGTTAACAAATAGCATTTTCGCATCATGAATAGCAAAAACACCATCCTGAATATTTTCGACCAGAGTTCGGTATTTCTTTTCAGATATTTTTAGTTCTTCTTCTGCTTTTTTGCGCTTGGTGATATCCCGCCAGACCGTATGTAGAATTTGATCCTTTTCATCGGTAGAAATAGCGGTCAACAACACCTCCACAGGAAAAACTTCTCCATCAGATTTCTTATGATTCCATTCGAAGTGGTGACTGCCATTTTTTAAAGCTATTTTCATCATTTCGTTCGCTTTCGTAAATGACATTTTTCCATCCGGTTGCTTTTCCGGTGACAATTCCGAAGGGTGCGTATTTAACAACTCTTCTTTGTTATTATAATGAAGCATATTAACTGTGGCCTGATTACAATCCACAAATTTCCCATTATGAATAATTAAAATAGCATCTTTTGATTTTTCAAATAAATCTCTGTATTTTTTTTCCGATTCCACTAAAAGATTTTCCGCCTGTTTGCGCTCTGTGATATCCTCTAATATTCCAAAAGCCCCTAAATATTTCTTGTTATTATCAAATAATGGAGAGGAAGTTATAGAAATTATAGAATGACTTCCATCTTTTGTAATAATATTTAATTCATATTTACTTGTTCTTCAATTTTTTCTAATTGAAGTTTGCTTAGTGATTTTCTGAAATTCTTCAGGTGTTGTAAAATCTTTTAAGGTCATGTTAAGCAATTCTTTTTCAGAATATCCAAATATTTTAGTTGTAGCAGGATTAACGTATATGAATTTTTCACTTTCGTCAACTGATGCTATTCCTTCTTCAATATTTTCAACAAGATTGCGATATTTTTTTTCGCTTCCTTGTAGTGCTTCTTCTGCTTTTTTACGCTCAGTAATATCATGCCAATTACTAATAATATGACCTTGCTCTTCGTTTTCGATTTTTTCCAGAAGTGAGGCTTTAACATCAAAATACCGGATCTCATTATTTAGCAAAAGTTGAATCTCATAATTGCTGACAACTTGTTTCGATTGAACTGCCTTTTCAAGTTTTATCCAATTCTCAGCGGCATCTTCCGAAAACATATCCAACCACTTAAATAAATCTGACCCAATAATAACCTTTCGCTTCTGTCCGATAAATGAGCAAAAAGCATCATTGACTTCAATAATATTCCGGCTCGCATCAGTAATTAATATACCATCGTTTGATACCCGTAATAAAGTTTCATAAAACTTAATTGTTTGCTGTGATTGTTCAATATTTTTTTGATTTTTCATTTGTCGGATTTATTAATATTAAATACGCTACCTGATGGTAGTAGGTTCAGTCACTCTCATCTCTATTCCAGTTCAAAGTTTAAAGTTCAAGGTTCAAGGTTTCAGGTTCAAGGTTTCAGGCTGAGCGAAGCGAAGTCCGCCTCAGGCGGATTCAAGGATCAGTGGCCATTAAAATACAAAACCTGAGAACCAAACATATGCTAAACAAAGATAAAAAAATTTCGAAACATTCTATACTGGCAAATAAATGGGATTAAACCCCAGGGCAAGACCTGGACCCTAGTTCCGAGGCAAGTCTCGGGGAATTTAACCTCAGATTAAACATTGAATTTATCATGAGATAAATATAATTTATCAGCATCATCCAGTTTTGGAAGTATTGTTTCCTTTTTTTTCTGAAAACGCTGCATTCGTCTTAATATCTTATCAAGCATTTTCACAGCTTGTTCAATATATATACCTTTATTTAACATCACACACTCAGCACGTTGAGCCATGGCTGCATCTGTAATTTCGGCTCTTGAGGGAACTCCTTTTTTCGCCAGGCTTTCCAATACCTGTGTTGCCCAAACATCAGGTATATGTGCAGCTTCACAAATCCGCAAAATCTCTTCCTGAATGCTGGCAAAATTTTTCCAGCCTGTTTCAATCGCCAGATCACCTCGGGCTATCATAACTCCAATAGGAAAAGTTTGCATAGCTTTTAAAAGTATGCGGGGTAAATTCTTAAAACCTTTTTGAGTTTCAATTTTTAAGATTATGCCTATTGTTGTTTCATACTTACTTAACTCATCCAAGAGTTGTTGCACATCATTTTCATCATTTACAAATGAGAAATTCACGGTATCGGCATTAACAGCAACAAATTCCAGGTCTTTCTTATCCTTTTCCGTTAAACCGCTTACTTTCAAATTACTATTTGGTAAGTTGATCCCTTTGTCAGCTCTTAATTTGCTACCGGTATCTTTGGCATACGAAATCTTTATCAATAATTCATCCTCATTTGCCTCTTCGATGATCCCTTCAATCTTCCCATCATTAAAAAAGATAGGGTCACCCTTCTTAACATCATTAAATATTTCGGGGAGTGTACAGGAAATGTGAGCCTGCTGCAGGAGCTTTCCATTTTCATCATATTGAGCAGGTTCACCAGGTACCGGATCTTTATTCAGGATAAGATAATCATTCACCTTCAGATTTATGTATTGTTCCAATGGAAGCAATTCACCTACCTGATGTGCCAGCTTCTCCGTACTATCCGGTTTGAATAATTTTAACTCGGTCCCTGATGTAACATATGCAGAACTGAAGCAGAACCCCCATCTGCCTTTTCCTTTTCTACTTTCAATAATAAATTTAATTTTCTTACCACGCGTATCTGTCAAACAGATGCTGTCTCTTTTTTTAATGTTTTTAAACCATTCCTCACTTACAGGAATATGGGCAAGTGCTGTATCATCCGGAGGTGGAAAATCCGGAGGAGCAATCCAGATTTTAGCCGGATTAACAACATTTCCCATTATATCCTTTTCCGGTCTGATGTGGATTATTTTGGGTCCGGGTAGTACAGAGCCGGTTCTTAGTTTAGGGCCGCCCAAATCCATCATAACTTTACAGTTCTTTGCAAGTTTATCGCTTGACTTACGTACGTTTTCAATCATTTTTCCCCAGGTTGCCGGGTCATCATGTGCGCAATTAATCCGGGCGCTGTTCATGCCAAAATTCATCAAGCGATTGACAAACAGATAATTATCACCAGCTAAACCGGGAAGTGTAACCATGATCCTTGTTCGCCTTTTTTTCGATTTATAACCAAACAGAAGCTTTGTATTCCGGTTGAGTATTTTTTTACTCTTTTTTATTGAAACAATTCCCTTTCTTTTTTCTCTAACAGGTTTACCGAGTAAATGATTAAGTATGAAACTAAGGGTGAGAAGGCTTTTCATTACATGAGCTTCCACATTCGACAGGCTGGGTAGTCCAAGATCTCTTAACTGATCTTGCAAATGATCAATATCAAAGCTCCTGAAACCAAGATAATGCACCAGGTTTAAAGCACTTTTCCGATAAACAGGATGGACATTGTTAATTTCTTCAGCATAGTTGTTTTCAATTTCCCTGACTTTTTCAATTATTTTCTGGATCTGCTGATTGATAACGGTTAATTTTTCAGTTTTTGTTATCATGTTCAAATAA
>JAGLWB010000019.1 GCA_023133655.1 Bacteroidales bacterium | reverse complement strand
TAAAACCGGAAGCTTTGGAAGAAGCAATATTGAAAGATATTTCACTTGGTTTTGTCCCGCTTTGTATCATAGCCACAATTGGAACCACAGGATCGACGGCTATTGATCCACTAAAAGCCATCGCCAAAATTACTTCCAAATACCATGTATGGTTACATGTTGATGCAGCCCTGGCAGGGACTGCCCTGGTTTTACCTGAGTATCAATGGATGATAGAAGGTATTAATAAAGCCGACAGCTTTGTTTTCAACCCGCATAAATGGATGTTTACCAACTTCGACTGTTCTGCTTACTTTGTAAAAGACAAAGAAACATTGATTAGAACATTCGAGATATTACCAGAATATCTAAAGACACGTACTAGGGGAGCAGTCAATGACTATCGCGATTGGGGAATTGCCCTTGGTAGGCGTTTCAGAGCCTTGAAGTTATGGTTTGTGATCAGAGATTATGGGGTCAAGGGCATTCAGGAAAAGATCAGACATCATATTTCCCTTGCAAAAAACCTGGCCGGTCAAATAGAAAGCGAAGAGGATTTTGAGCTTATGGCCCCGGTTCCTTTGAACACGGTTTGCTTCCGTTTTCATCCCAAAAAGGTTGAAAATTTAAATGCAGTTAACGAAAACCTACTGGATGCACTAAACAAAACCGGTAAACTATACCTGACTCACACCAAAGTAAATGGGCAATACACGCTGAGGATGGTCACCTCTCAGACCGATGTGGAGGAAGAGCATGTTGGAAAGGCATGGGAGTTGATAAAGGAATTAGCACGAAAAAAAACTAAATAACAAATGATTTTCCAATTGATACAATTTCAAATTTTCAAATTTATTATGGTATTTTTGCAAAATGGTTGAGGTTTTTGCGCATAAGCTAATAGACACTCACGATTTCGTTGGTAAAAAAGATGAATACCTCGCTATGCTTCCGGCTAAAGCAAAACAAAGGGTTTTACAGTACACCCGGACAGAAGACTTGCAAAGGTCACTTTTTGGCGAGCTTTTAGTGCGTCGTATAGTTAGTGGAAAACTTAACATTCCTCCCAGAGAGATTGAAATAGCGTTTTCTTCCAAAGGCAAGCCAATGCTACAAGAAAAAAATGACCTTCATTTTAATCTTTCACATTCAGGACATTGGGTGGTTTGTGCCATAGCGAACAAGCCTGTGGGCGTTGATGTTGAAATGATCCAAGCTGGTAAACTAAAAATAGCGAAACGTTTTTTTACAGACACGGAAATTAAAGACCTTCGTTCAAAGGACGACAAAAAACAATTACACTATTTCTTTGACCTATGGACATTAAAAGAAAGTTATTTAAAGGTGCTAGGGAAGGGCCTGACACTTGCTCTTAACAGCTTCTCTGTTGTTAATGAAGAAAATAAGTTCAGAATAAAAATCGATACTAAATTTATTGATGTACATTTGAAACAATATTTTATCGAAGAAGTATACAAGCTGTCGGTTTGTGCATATGAAGATCAGTTTGCAGATAAATTAGTTCATGTACATACAAAAGATCTATTGTTTTGAATAAATAAAAAATGTTTAACCCCACTAAAACATCACCATGATTAATAGAATATTAGGCGTTATTATTATTGCTTCTTTTCTAATCCCTGCTGTGTTATTTGCGCAGGTTGAGACAGAAAAAAATGACAAAAGAATTACTAATTATTACCGGCAAGGTCAGGGTAATCTTAAATTTCACTCCACTCGTACTCAATTAAGGGGTATTACAAATACCGAAATCCGGACTGATTCAATAGAATTTTACAACAATTGGGATAAACCAATGACATTAAAATTAAAAGATACACCATCACATATTAAGGCAAAATTATCAACAGACATTATTCAGCCGCAAAAAGAAGGTAAAATTTTTATTACCTATGATGCCCGTATCAAAAATGATTATGGCCAATGTTTTGATTACCTCAAACTTATGACAAATGACTCAATCATGCCTGAGAAACGATTGGTGATCAACCCGGTAATTAAAGAGAATTTTTCAGTATTAACACCCGAAGAGCGTGCTAATGCACCGAAGATTGTTATTGAAGAAAAAGAATTCGATTTTGGGGAAGTTAAGGTTGGAGAGAAGGTTGAGCATGATTTTTATTTCCGTAACGAAGGTAAAAGCGACCTGATCATTCGAAAAACGAAAGCCGGATGCGGTTGTACTGCGACAAAGCCTGAAAAAACGGTATTAAAACCCGGAGAAAGCAGTAAAATCACTTTAATCTTCAATACGGCCCGCAGGTCGGGAAAACAAAATAAATCGGTAACAGTTACAATAAATGATCCTGAACAACCTACTGTTATTTTGCGCATGAAAGGTACTATCATCAAATAGCATTACTGCTTCGATGAAAAAGGCAATATTATTCACCATTGGGTCACAAATTTTTTTTCTATTAGCAGGTTTTTTTTCTCCTCTTGCTTTATATGGTCAGGGACTTCCCCCTGGTTGGGAACACACCTATACTGCCAATTTTCACATTATTTCTATTCCTGTTTCTTCTGTCCCTTCTATTAACGGAATTCCTATTTTACCTGGAGATTATATTGGCGTTTTCTTCATTGATAACGATACAATGAAATGTGGTGGGGCTGCTGAATGGTTGGGAGATCAAAACATTGCGGTTGTGGCCTTTGGTGATGATAACCTTACTACCGAAAAAGACGGCTTCTACTATGGAGATACCATTAACTGGAAGATATTTTCCTGGGATATCGTAAAAGAGTTTGATGCCATTGCTACCTATGATACCACCCTACCTAATTATGATGGCACATTTGTGATTAACGGACTATCGGCTCTTTCCGCGTTGAATGCCACGTCAGGGTTATACGTCATAGCAAATTCAATGCCGGCCACGGTGTGTATTGGTTCATCGTCACAACTTATGGCAGAGCCAGGTGGAGGTGGTAGCAGCAATTACTCATACTCATGGATCTCCATACCTGAGGGGTTTTATTCGAATGAACAAAACCCGGTAGTTACACCGTTCGACACAACATTATATATCGTTACAGTTAATGACGGAGATACCACAGCGACCGATACTACAGCTGTAAATATTATTTTCTTACCGGAAGTGTATGCAGGTAATGACACGGCACTTTGTGAAAATAACAACCTAGAGTTAAATGCCACGGCTTCCAATTTCGATTCGGTTTTCTGGCTTACAGAAGGTGACGGCACTTTTGAAAACGATACGCTATTAAATTCATTTTATTTCCCGGGCATTGAAGATATAGAATCAGGATCTGTTAAGCTGACACTCACTGCCAGTTCTATTTCACCTTGTCAGGGCTTTGCATCTGACAACCTGTTTGTGTTTTTTCATTATTTACCCCTGGTTGATGCAGGGCCTGACGATACGATTTGTGCAGGGGAAAATCACATAACGCTTGGGTATACAATCAATGCAAATTATATCTTCTGGTCTAGCAGCGGTGATGGTGTTTTTGATGATCCCACATCTTCTTCGGCGGTTTATACCCCCGGCACCGAAGATATCGCAACTGGAATAACTTTTCTCACTTTAACGGCCGAACCTATTCTACCATGCGATTCAACAATAACTGACTTTATGGCACTGATTATTGACTCTCTACCATTGCCGGATGCAGGCGATGATATAACTATACCATATGGTACTCATACACAACTAAACGGAAGTGTTACAGGCGGGTCAGGCACTTTTAGCTACTTATGGGAACCAGAAGAAATGCTGATTGATCCCACCATACCCGATCCCCTAACCATTAATTTAACCTCAACTACTGTATTTTCTTTTACAGTACTTGATGAGAGTACAGGTTGTCAGAATACGGATGATGTTGTTGTATTCATTTCCGGGGGGCCTTTGTCGGTCATTGCCAAGGCGGACCCGGAAGAAATATGCACAGGTAATTCTTCACAATTAATAGCATTACCAAGTGGAGGCTCCGGCGTTTATTCGTATGCATGGACATCAAACCCTCCGGGATTTAGCTCGTCGCTTCGAGATCCGGTTGTTTATCCTGAATTCACAACCATCTATTATGTTGAAGTTAATGATGGGTTTACCACCAGAAGTGATAGTGTTGTTGTATTTGTGAACCCAATACCCGAAGCCGATGCAGGAGAGGATGAAACTATTTTATATGGCACAAATACTACACTGCATGGCTCTGCTACAGGTGGATCGGGGTGGTTTGACTATTTCTGGCAACCTGCTGTTTATCTGGTTAATCCGCATGTTCAACATCCTACAACTGTCAACCTTACCCAAACGATTAATTTTGCACTGGTTGTAACGGATGTTGTCAGTGGCTGTTCGGGCACTTCTGCCGTTACAATTTTCGTGACTGGTTCTCCTTTACACGTTGACGTAACAGCCGATCCTGACAGGATTTGTCAAAATGCTACATCTCAACTAAACGCCCAATCCGGTGGCGGATCGATGGAATATACTTATCAATGGACTTCCGAACCTGAAGGGTTTTATTCTGAAATAGCAAACCCGGTAGTTAGCCCTTTGGAAACAACAGATTATTTTGTGGTGGTTTTTGATGGATACAATGGTGTAACGGGCTCGGTTAATGTTCACGTAGATCCATTACCTGACGTTAATATTGTCGCCTTTCCAAATGATACGGTTTGTAGTAACGAATTCATAACACTGGATGCAACAACACCAGGGGCCATTGATTATTATTGGTCACACGGTGGACAAAACACACCTGCCATCACCTTCGACACAACCGGCCTGGGGACAGGCACTCACGTGATATCTGTGGTTGTCACTGACTACAATGGCTGCTCTTCAACTGATTCTCTCAATATCACATTTGACATTTGTTCGGGGTATCACATAATACAGCCAGGCAAATCCGTGATAATATTTCCTAATCCTGCCAATGATTATATTGTAATATCTACCTCTGGTTTGGACGACCTGCGGATAACCTTATTTAATCTTTACGGGCAGACCGTATATGAAAAGAAAACGGCTTCCTATAGACCCCATCAAACATATCATTTACCGGTAAACGGGGTGAAAGAGGGATTATACTTTTTGCAAATCGAATCCGGAAGCCAGCGGGTTGTAAAAAAACTAATAATTAAACATTGATTCACTGCTGCTGTCAGGTGAAACACCTGACAGGCACTCAAAGGTGAAACACCTGACAGGCACTCAAAGGTGAAACACCTGACAGGAATTCAATGAAGATCACAAGCGTTCCTGCACATTTTTCAATATGTGAAAAAGGAATTCTCGTGCTCTGAAGAGTTGTGCTTTGACAGTTCCAAGAGGAAGATCAAGCAATTCGGCTATTTCATCGTATG
The DNA here is from genome assembly GCA_023133655.1 of Bacteroidales bacterium. Classification (GTDB taxonomy): domain Bacteria; phylum Bacteroidota; class Bacteroidia; order Bacteroidales; family JAGONC01; genus JAGLWB01. Next base: position 15,707 of record JAGLWB010000019.1, on the reverse strand, counting down.
ATAACTCTTTAAAATACCGCAGCTCAATCAGTGTTTGGTAATGAGGTTTCAATTTTCCCACCACTTCTCTCATCAACTCAATTTTTTGATGCCTAATGAAGTCTTCTTCAGGATCAAGAGTTGGGGAGGGCAGATCGCTTGAGAGCTCATTTCCATCAATTCCTTCAAATGATTTATCAATAGAAAAAGTGTTCTTTTTCTTTTTGCGAATAAAGTCAATGCAATTATTTGAAGCAATCTTAAAAAGCCATGTACTGAAAGCGAAATCAGGAGTATATTGATGAATGTTCTTAAATGCCTTTCCAAATGCTTCAATCGTAAGATCATCAGCATCATTAATATTATTAGTCATTTTGAGAAGCATATAATACAGAGAATCTTTGTAGTTGTCCAGCAGCGCGGCAAAGGCTTTCTGGTCGCCATGATTTCTGGCTCGCTGCACCAATTCAAAATCCCTGAGTGCTTTCTCTGTAAGATGCGCTGTTACTTCCATTTATTTTTTTTAGCGATTATTATCGAAAATCTTAAAATTACATTGATAAACATCATAATAATCTCATAAAAAGGCAAAATTACTAATAATTCTTTTTCATTTAACTTTGACATGCATTTTCGAGTTATTATCAATTGTGTTAATAATCTGATTAAAAATATTCCAACAACAAAAAATAATAAATCTGAGTATACCATCAAGACTACAAACGTTGAATAAAATAGAAGCCGGGAGACGGAAAATAATCCAAGCCATATTTTATGCCTTTTTTTATAATACTTCCTGGTAGTGAAGTATCTTTTCTTTCGTCTCCACCACGGCAAAAATTTACCATCATCCTCTATTAAAATATGGCTGTCGTGGCTTATTTCAATTCGGCTATTCGTTTTCGTTCCTAAATTATTTACAAGTAAATCATCATCACCTCCGTCGAGTGTATAAATAGAAATTAAACCTTTCTTTTTATAAAATGAGGCTTTACGATAAGCAAGATTTCTGCCAATTCCCATAAAAGGTTGCCCGACCAGGGCAAAAGAAAAATATATCATTGAAGAAACCAGGTTGTCATAACGTTTCAATTTATTAATAAAAGTTTTCTTTGGCAGGAAAGTACTGTAGCAAAGCACAATTTCAGTTAATTTATTAAAGTTACCCTGAATTTCATGTATCCAGTTAGGGCTTGCCGGGCGGCAATTCGCTTCTGTAACAATAATTATCTCATGAAGTGCTGATTTGACACCAATAGACAAAGGAAAATTTTTTCCCTTAAAAAAATTCAGCTGTTCTATTACATTAATGACCTTTAAACGCGGATATTGACGTTGCAAAGATTCAAGCAAGATAGAAGTATCCTCATCTGACGACTCATTAATAACGATTACTTCAAAATCATCATAATCCTGTTCCAAAAAATGAATCAGATTTTCTTCTATATATTTTATTTCGTTATTAAAATAATATAAAACCGAAATAGGTTGGTTAAACTGAAGTTTATCCTGGAGTTTATAAAAAGCAAGTTTCCCAAATATTAACCAGTAATATATGAGTTGAATTACAAAGGATAGCAGAAAGCCGATGAATACAATGAATAAAGTTAATTCGAAGGAAGCAGGATAAAAATACATTTAACTTAGTTGTATTACAAAAATATTTAATTGTGATGAATTAAATCTATCTTTGAAAAAAAATTAATAACAACCAAAAGTTAATATTTTCCACCTCTAATCAATGGATTTCCAGATAGTTAAAACAGACACAGGAACAAAAGCAAGAGCCGGGGAAGTGAAAACAGCTCACGGAAAGATTGAGACGCCAATTTTTATGCCTGTTGGTACTGCAGGAACTGTAAAAGCTATCCATTTTAGGGATATTAAAGAAGATATAAAAGCACAGATCATTCTTGGGAACACCTATCATCTTTACCTCAGGCCTGGCATCGAGGTAATTGAAAAGGCTGGAGGTTTACATAAATTTAATGGCTGGGACAAACCGATTCTCACCGACAGTGGGGGGTACCAGGTTTATTCTCTTGCGAATCAACGCAAGCTTACAGAGGAAGGGGTACAATTTCAATCACATATCGATGGTTCGCGGCACAAGTTCACTCCTGAAAATATTATTGACATACAACGTTCGATAGGAGGTGATATCATTATGGCATTTGACGAATGCACACCTTTTCCCTGCGATTATGGATACGCTGCCAAATCAATGGAACTTACTCATAATTGGCTTAAAAGATGCATCGTACATTTTTATCAAACAGACCCTATCCATGGATACCAGCAGGCTCTCTTCCCAATTGTGCAAGGAAGTATTTATAAAGAGCTCAGGATCAAATCGGCTGAAACCATTGCCGGGTACGAAGCTGAAGGTAATGCCATTGGGGGCCTTTCCGTAGGAGAACCTGCCGAAGTGATGTACGAAATGACGGAGCTTGTTTGTGATATACTACCCTTTAACAAACCACGTTATTTAATGGGCGTTGGAACACCTGCAAACATTCTGGAAAGTATTTCACTTGGAGTGGATATGTTTGATTGTGTAATGCCTACCAGAAATGGTAGAAATGGAATGCTCTTTACCAAAAAAGGTATCATTAATATTAAGAATGAAAGGTGGAAAACCGACTTTTCTCCTATTGAAGAAGGGGGTGAGTCTTTTGTTGACACAACGTATATAAAAGCCTATCTGCGCCATTTGTTTGTTGCCAATGAAATATTAGGGCCGATGATTGCCAGCACCCATAATTTAGGTTTTTACCTTTGGCTTGTCAGGGAAGCGAGAGAAAAAATCATCCGGGGTGAATTCTCAAAATGGAAAGAAGAGATCATAAGCCAATTGCAATACAGGTTATAATGATGAAAACGATTGATTATTATATAATTAAGAAATTTCTGGGAACCTTTTTTTACTCGATTGCATTGCTTACAGTCATCGTTATTATTTTCGACATCTCTGAAAAGATTGATGATTTCATCAGCACTCAGGCTCCTCTTAAAGAGATCATCTTTTCATATTATATGAATTTCATTCCCTATTTTATAAACTTATTCGCTTATCTTTTTACATTTATTGCTGTTATCTTTTTTACATCAAAAATGGCGTCAGATTCTGAGATTGTAGCCATTTTAAGCAGTGGAGTCAGTTACAGACGAATGCTTTTGCCTTACCTTTATTCAGCTTTTTTTCTGGCTTTATTATCATTTTTCTTAGCCAATTTCATTATTCCCCGGACCAACAAAACACTTAATACGTTTGAAAAAACCTATTTGCAAAACCCGAGGAATATAAAGGATAAGGACATCCATATGCAGCTAACACCTGAGGTATTCATTTTTGTTGAAAGCTTTAATGCCAGTACTGAAACAGGCCGTAAATTCTCATTAGAAAAAATAAATGAAAAAGGATTATATTATAAATTAACTTCTGAAAAAATTGTATGGGATAGTACGTCAGACAACTGGAAAGTTGAAGATTATTTCATAAGAACTATCGATGGGTTGAATGAAACAGTCGTAAGCGGAGATACTATGCAGGTAAGCATGAACATTAAACCTCAGGATTTTACGATCAAGGTTGAAGATATGAAAACAATGAATTTCCTGGAACTAAACAAATTTATCATGGTTGAACAGATGAAAGGGACCAGCAATATTTTAAAATACCTTGTTGAAAAACATAAAAGAATTGCTAATCCTTTTGCAACAATAATCCTTACGTTGATAGGCGTTTCTCTTTCAAGCAGAAAAGTAAGGGGAGGCATCGGAATGCACCTGGGCATCGGGATCACCCTTACCTTTTCCTATATTCTATTTATGCAAATCTCAACCGTATTTGCCACCTATGGCAACCTCACCCCACTGATGGCTGCCTGGATACCTAATATAATTTATATGACATTGGCCCTTGTTTTACTTAGGTTTGCACCCAAATAATAACGGGTGACGAATGAGGGATCAGAGTTTGCCATACCAAATAAAACTTCCCGGAAAATGAAGTTGTGGCAAGTAGGTTTTCGGGAAAATTCCATACACTGCTGAGCCACTTCCTGTCATGGAAGAATAAATGGCTCCCAAATAATCAAATTGATCCTTGATCATTTTAATATCCGGGTGTTTGATAAATGACTTTTTCTCGAAATCATTTACAAGGTTAACAGGCCATGAAAAAATTGGTTGCTGCACAATATCCAATATCGAACCAGAACGTTTTGACGGAATAACATCGGCATAGGCCAGGGCAGTATCGCCATGAACCCCGGGTTTAACAACAATTACCAGGTAGTCTTTTAAATCCAAATCAACAGGAGTTAAAATTTCACCTCTTCCTTGAGCCAGGGCAGGTTTGTTCTCCAGAAAAAAGGCACAATCGCTACCTAATTCAATTGCTATTTCTTTCATCTGTGAAGTCCCCATCCTTAAGCCAAACAGATCGTTCAATATCTTTATCATAGAAACCGCATCAGATGAGCCACCACCCAATCCTCCACCAACCGGGATATTTTTATGAAGATGTATCCTAACCGGACCTATAGCAAATTTTTTCTGAACAAGATGATAGGCCCTTATACAAAGATTATTTTCAGGATTTCCGGGAATTTCGATGCCACTCATTGCAAATGACAATTCGTTATCCTCAGAAACAACTACCTCCAAAATATCTGCCAATGAAACCGGATAAAGCACTGTTTCAATATTATGGAAGCCGTCGGGGCGTTTTTCCAGGACATACAGCCCCAGATTGATCTTACCTTGTGGAAATCGTATCATCTCAAAACAAAAAGTAAATATATATTAAATTACAGATAAATTTGTAATTTTGAGTTTTATTTCTATCCTTATAGGATAATATGGCGCCACTAAATTCTATTTTCTCAATTTTCCTGAAGAAGAGACTTAAACAGATCGAATTCTTCAAGAAGCATCCGGTTGAAGTACAGGAGAAATGGCTTATTAAGCTTATTTCCTCTGCAAAAAGTACTTCGTGGGGAAAAGAATACGACCTAAGTAGCATTACCAGCTCTTTACAATTTAAAGAAAGGGTCCCTTTGAACGATTATGAATCACTTAAACCTTACATAAATCGTATTCGAGGGGGAGAGAAAAATGTTACCTGGCCTACGGATATTCAATGGTTTGCCAAGTCGTCCGGAACCACAAACGACAGAAGCAAGTATATTCCAATCAGTAAAGAATCATTGAATGGATGTCATTTTAAGGGTGGTAAGGATATGTTAGCCCTTTATTTTCAAAATCATCCTGATTCGCGTTTATTTAATGGAAAAGCCATAGGATTGGGTGGCAGTCTCACGAGCTTCAAAGTAAATGATAAAATTTATTTTGATGGCGACCTTTCGGCGATTCTTATTCAAAACTTGCCTTTTTGGATAGAATACACCAGGGTACCGAAAAAATCCATTGCTTTGATGGGGGAATGGGAAAGTAAAATTGAAAAAATGGCTCTGGCTACTATCAATAGCAATGTTACCAGTATATCGGGCGTTCCTTCCTGGACATTGCTGCTGTTAAAAAAAATACTGGACAAAACAGGAAAGAACAATATTTTGGATGTATGGCCGGGACTGGAAGTCTTTTTTCATGGTGGTGTGAATTTCAATCCTTATCAAAATCAATTTCAAAACCTGATTCCTTCTGATGAAATGGTATACATGGAAACATATAATGCAACAGAAGGATTTTTCGGGATACAGGATCAGATAGAAAGTGGCGAAATGCTTTTAATGCTTGATTATGGCATCTATTACGAATTTCTGCCTATCGACCAGCTTGAAAAAGATAATCCCAAAACAGTATCGCTAAGCGAAGTAGAAAAAGATGTTAATTATGCGATGGTCATTTCAACAAATACAGGATTGTGGCGTTATCTGATCGGAGATACTATTAGTTTTACTTCATTGAATCCATTCAGAATTCAAATTACGGGTAGAACAAAAAATTTCATAAATGCCGTTGGCGAAGAATTGATTGTTGACAATGCAGAGAAAGCACTCACGCATGCCTGTAAAAAATGCAATGCCCAGATAACGGAATATACTGCCGCACCCATTTACTTTTCAGGCAAGGAGAGTGCAGCTCATGAATGGTTAATTGAATTTGAGAAAAAGCCTGACGATCTGGCCTATTTTGCAGAAGTCTTTGATAACCTTCTCAGATCAATTAACTCAGATTATGATGCTAAAAGATACCAGGATATGGTTTTGCGACAACCCGTTATTAAAGAGGTGCCGCGAAACACATTCTATAACTGGCTTAAAAAGAAAGGGAAGCTAGGAGGACAAAACAAAGTGCCAAGGCTTTCGAATGACAGAAAGTATATAGACGAGATATGTAAATCACTTAATTAATTTAATACTTATGCACATAGCAATTGCCGGAAACATCGGGTCTGGAAAAACTACACTAACCGGTTTGTTAGCTAAACATTTCGGATGGCATCCCCATTACGAAGATGTTGAATCAAATCCATATCTTCATAGTTTTTATGAAGATATGCAAAGGTGGTCATTCAATTTACAGATCTATTTTTTAAATAGCCGCTTTCGACAGATTATTCACATCCGGGAAGGAGGAAAAACAGTAATCCAGGACAGGACCATATACGAAGATGCTCATATCTTCGCACCCAACCTTCACGAAATGAACCTGATGACTACACGTGACTACGACAATTACCGGGATCTGTTCGACCTGATGGCAACGTTTATTCAGCCGCCTGACCTGCTTATTTATCTAAAAGCTTCTGTTCCGACACTTGTAAAGCAAATTCAAAAACGTGGCAGGGAATATGAAGAGTCCATCAGACTTGATTACCTTAAAAGTCTCAACACAAGATATGAGGAGTGGATCGCAACGTATAAGCTGGGCAAGCTGCTGATTTTCAATGTTGATAATATTGATATGGCTGAGAACCCCGAGGATCTGGGAATGGTTATAGAAAAAGTAAACGCCGAGTTGCATGGATTGTTTTAACAATATTGGGATTATTCCGGCGCGGTATGGTTCAACCAGGTTTCCGGGAAAGCCTTTGGCTATGATCAACGGCAAGTCAATGATCCAAAGGGTATTTGAGCAAGCAGAGAAAAGCAAACGTTTGTCTGAAATATTGGTAGCCACTGATGATGAACGAATAGCCACGCATGTAGAAGGTTTCGGGGGAGTGGCGATGATGACCTCCCCTGATCACAAAAACGGAACCGAAAGATGTGCTGAGGTAATTAATCACATGGATAATTTTAATTACGATGTTGTTGTTAATATCCAGGGAGATGAGCCTTTTCTTAACCCGGATCAAATTGATGAATTGATTGCCTGTTTTCAGGATCCGGAGGTTCAAATAGCCACTTTAGCCACAAAAATAGAGACCACACCGGAATTAGCCGATACCTCATCAGTAAAAGTTGTCATTGACAACCAGGGAAATGCCATTTATTTTAGCAGGTCGATAATACCTTTTATCAGGGATGTAAAAACACCTAACTGGGTTAACAGTTATCCATTTTATAAACATATTGGCATTTATGCATTTAGAACCAAAACACTTATTAAAATAGCAAGGTTAGCACCTACACCCCTTGAATTGGCAGAATCGCTTGAGCAACTCAGGTGGATGGTGAATGGGTACAAAATCCATGTTAAGGTGGTAACAACCAAGAGTGTAGGTATTGACAAACCTGATGATTTATTAAAAATTACAAACAAAGCTTGATTAACACCTGAATCAATCGTAATTTAGCACCTGCTAATCAGGAAGAATCAAAATAACAAAATGAATATTAATCAATACATAAGCGAATTATTATTTGATCACGATTGCGTGATCCTTCCGGGATTGGGTGGCTTTGTTACAAATTATTCACCGGCAAATATTCATCCGGTACTACACAGGTTTTCGCCCCCCGCAAAAGATATTTTGTTTAATACCAGCCTGAAAAACAGTGATGGCCTTCTGGTTAATTATTTATCGCAAAAACAAAACATCTCTTTTGAAAATGCCAACCATATTGTACATCAATTTGTGGATAATTGCCTCAGTCAATTAAATAATCGTCAGAATATTTCTTTGCCCGGTATTGGCACACTCTGGTTAAATGTTGAAAAGAAAATACAATTTACTCCCGAAAAAAAGCTTAATTATTTGAACAGCTCCTACGGCCTCACTTCCTTTGTCTCCCCTCCGGTTAAAAAAGAAACGGACTTACAATTCAAGAAGAGAGAACTGTTTAAAGACCGTGTTCCTGTCACTGAAAGGCACTCCTCCGTTAGAAAACCAAAATATGCTGCATTATATATCATCCCTGTTTTGATTCTTTTTGTTTGGGGATACCTGAATATGGGTGTGATTAAAGACTTTTCTACTAATTACTCGGGGATTTTCACCTATTTTAAAGCATTCCAAACAGACGTCAGCACCTTTCCTTCAACTAATAATGTACAACCTGAAACAATTGAAATAAAGGATATTTCATTGGCTCCTTCAGCCACTGCAAACACAGAAGATGAAAAAGAAGATTCAGAAGCTGAAACAAAAAAAATTTTTGATTCTCCGATACCTGTAATGAATGATCATCAGATAGAGACATCCCCAAAAACAACAATTGATGAAACTTCTTTTAACTATTTCATCATTGCAGGAGCCTTTAAAAACCTTAACAATGCCTCATCACTTGTTGAAAAGCTAACAGCTAAAGGATATGATGCCCGGATAGTTGGAGTTAGCAGTGGTGGATTGCACAGGGTCAGCTACAATGGATATACCCGCAGAGATGATGCCCTTGAAAACATGAGACTTATCAGATCAAATGAGAACCCAGAGGCCTGGGTGCTGAAAAGATAAGGTTTTTTTGCATGAAGGTGTCTACCTTAAAATGAAACCCAGAGGGTTTACATGTTTATAGAAAACAGGATATTATAGGTTGTATTCGACCCCGTCGGGGTCGGATTTTTAACGCTATTGTATTTTCTATAAACATTTGATGCCTCCGGCATCTGGTTTTTTTCTATAATTATTTTTCTGGATTTACGAACAGAGGAACAAAGGAGTGTTGATTTTTGAAGTATTATTAGATCATAAATCCTCTGTTCCTCTGTTCCTCTGTTCCTTTGTTCGATTTCTTAATTCATTAATCCCATAAATCAGTTGACAGTTGACAGTTGACAGTTGGCAGTTGAAAAAAAACCTGTACCTTGTAACAAATTTTTTTCATGGGAAAACAAAAACTCATACGATTTGCCGAGAATGCAACATTTGATAATTTGTTTCAGCCTTCATACGCTGAAGTCATCACGGGTTTTCGGCTAAAAGGCCTATGGGGAAAGGAATATTTCTCAAATGCCGCTGAAATTATCATTGAGCTAGGCTGTGGACAAGGAGAATATACTGTAGGGCTTGCAGAGAGGTACCCGGATCAAAATTTTATTGGCATTGATATCAAAGGAGCACGATTGTGGCATGGATGTAAAGCATCAGTGGAAAAAGGGTTGAAAAATGTTGCTTTCATCCGTACCAGGATCGAAATGATTGATCATTTTTTTAGCCCGGGTGAGGTAGGTCAGATTTGGATTACTTTCCCTGACCCGAAAATTAAAAACCATCAAGCCTTGAAAAGGTTGACATCACCCATTTTTCTTAACAAGTACAAGAATTTTTTAAAAAATGATCATATTATACACCTCAAGAGTGATGATCCCGGTTTTTTTGATTATACGATGAAAGTAATCAAACAAAATCACCATAAACTATTATTTGAGACCAAAGATCTATACAACGCAGGTATTGATGAGGATGCGGTTAACATACTTACCTTTTATGAAAAAATGTGGTTAGAAGTAAAAAAAAGGATCTTCTATTTGAAATTCCGGTTACAATAAACAATATCATGGAAGAGATCTCTTTTTTTGAGAAAGTATATGAAGTAGTGAAACAAATTCCGTTTGGAAGGGTAACTTCTTATGGAGCTGTGGCAAATTATCTTGGTACGAAAGGGTCAGCGCGAATGGTTGGATGGGCAATGAATAAATCGCTCAGCGCGGAATACAATATCCCGGCTCACCGTGTTGTTAACCGAGCAGGAGTGCTAACCGGGAAACACCATTTTGGTGGCACCGACCTCATGAAACAGCTTCTTGAGGATGAAGGGATTAAAATAGTAGATGACACAATTGTTGGGTTTGAACAGTACTTTTGGGACCCGGGTGTTGAGTTGACAGTTGGCACAGTAGGCGGTAGCCGGTAGGCAGTAGGCGGTATGGCAGTTATTGATAACACAAACTAAAAAATTATGAAAGTCGGAATAATTCAATTTGCACCTCTTCTTGGTGATCTTAACGGAACGATTGAAAAACTGGACTCACTGATCGACCAAACCGGGTCAGCAGACCTGGTTGTTTTACCTGAACTGGTAAACTCCGGTTACAGTTTTGTTTCTCCCCAACAAGCTTATGACCTTGCTGAATCTGTTGATAACAGCATATACCTTGACTTTATAGCAAAAAAAGCCTGTGACAATAATAACTTTATAGTCACTGGTTTTAATGAAAAAAATGGAGACAAATTATATAGTACTTCCGTTTTGATAGGGCCAGATGGATATATCGGCCAATACAGAAAAATTCACCTGTTCCTGAATGAAAAAGACTACTTCTCCCCAGGTGATAAAGGCCTACCGGTGTTTGATATTGGGATATGTAAAATTGGGATGCTTGTTTGTTTCGATTGGATTTTCCCCGAGGTTTGGAGAATCCTGGCCCTTAAAGGAGCTGATATCATTTGTCACCCCTCCAACCTTGTTCTCCCCTATGCACAAAAGGTCGTTCCATCACACGCATTGGTTAACAGGGTGTTTGCATTAACCGTTAACCGGGTTGGAACAGAGGGCAAACTGACTTTTACCGGCAGATCTATTCTCTCAAACCCTAAAGGTGAGACACTATTTGAAGCTTCAGCAGAAAAGGAAGAGGCAGCAATCATTGAGATAGACCCCCTCATTGCGAGAAATAAATCCATGACACCCCGAAATGACCTGTTTAAGGATAGGATTCCAAAGGAGTATGAGGAGTTAATTTGTTACAATGGAAATAAAAGTAGATAATATAACGTTGAGGAATTGGAAGCTGTCAGATCTGGAAAATCTGGTTACATATGCTAATAATAAAAAAATTGCAGACAATCTAACTGATGCTTTTCCTCATCCATACAATAAAACAGATGGAAAAAAATTTATCAGTTCAGTCTCCAAAGATGAGCCGTTAAAGGTCTTTGCCATAGTTATTAATGATGAAGCTTGTGGAGCGGTAGGTGTTTTTGTTCAAAAGGATATCTATAGGAAAAATGCTGAAATTGGTTACTGGTTAGCTGAGAAATATTGGGGAAAAGGAATAATGACTAAAATAATAATACGGGTTATTGAATATGGGTTTGAAACCTGGGATATTGTAAGAATCTTTGCAAAACCATTCGGTTCAAACATTGCTTCACATAGAGTTTTGGAAAAGGCCGGGATGAAGTTCGAGGCAAGATTACAAAATGTGGTTATTAAAAACGGACAACTAAAAGACGAGTTTATATATTCAATCTTAAAACGAAAATGAAAATGAAAAAATTATTAATTATCGGTTTTATTTCTTTATTCATTTCATCTTCCGTTTTCTCCCAGGAAGATGAGCAAATTCAGTACCTTTTTCAGGGAAATAAAAAAATAACAGTTTCAGGCTTCGGCGGCCCGATTGTTGAGTTTTCAACCATCAACAATGAGTTTGCTGTATTCGTTGGGGGTGGAGGAGCTGTTTTATTCAATCATGCTTTTTATATAGGCGGATATGGTGAAGGATTAACAACGGGTCATTACAGATATGACTTAAAGGATGAGTTAGATATATCGGCTCCAAAAATTGCATTTGGCCATGGCGGTTTTTGGTTGGGTTATATTCTTCAACCACTCAATGCTGTACATGCTGGAATAAGTTCTAAGATCGGTTGGGGACAAGTTTCACTGTATGACCCATATTTTACTTACGACCCATATGACTACCGGGCAAGAGATGGTGTTTTTGTTTTTATTCCCCAGTTAGAGCTTGAATTAAATCTGTTTCCCTGGTTTAAAGTTAACTTTGGTGCTGGATACCGTCTGGTTTCCGGCCTGAATCAAACGTACAGGAATCCAAAGGGAGGAGACTACATCCAATATTACCATAATAGTGACTTCAGTGGCTTTGAAGGATCTGTTTCATTTCTTTTTGGTTGGTTTTAGCCCGATTAATTCAGGTTAAAATACTAAAAAATATTTTAATCAGTTAGTCATATTGACAGATATGAAATCACTGATACCCGCTATCTTATTACTCCTTACTTTTATTCTGATGCTTTCCGGGCCTCTTTCAGCTGAAGACCCCATAGGCATTGACAGATATACAATTAGCGGCACTGTTACTGATGCAACAAATGGCGAAGAGTTGCTTGGTGCAACAATTTACATCGAAGAGTTGGAAACAGGAGTTGCAACAAATCTTTATGGGTTCTATTCCGTTAGTCTTCCGGAAGGAAAATATACATTGATGTTCTCATACGTGGGATTTCAAACAATTCAGAAAACAATAAATCTAAAAACAGATCTCACAATAAATGTCGAGCTTGAAATGAATAAGGAGATGCTGACTGAAGTTGTGATAAAAGGGGAAATGAAAGGAGAAAACCTCAGGAAACCTGAGATGAGTACTTTTAAGATCGATAGTCGTTCTATAAAAAAAATCCCTGCTTTTATGGGTGAAGTAGATATTATTAAAGCCATTCAATTATTACCCGGAGTTCAGGCTACAAGTGAGGGAGGCTCAGGCTTTAGTGTAAGGGGAGGGAGTCCTGACCAGAACCTGATCATACTTGATGAGGCTACTGTTTACAATGCTTCACATCTGATGGGATTTTTTTCTGTTTTCAATAACGATGCCATCAAAGATGTTACACTTTATAAAGGGGACATTCCGGCTTCTTATGGTGGAAGGCTTTCATCACTACTGGATGTAAGGATGAAAGAAGGCAACATGAAGAAATTTTCAGGCTCAGGAGGTATCGGGACCATCTCCAGCCGTTTAACCCTGGAGGGGCCTGTTGTGAAAGATAAGATCTCTTTTATTGTCTCCGGTAGAAGAACATATGCCGATTTGTTCCTAAAACTGTCCAGCAATGAAAATCTAAGGGATAATGCGCTCTACTTCTACGATTTGAATGGAAAAATGAATGTTAAATTTAATGATAATAACCGTTTATTCATTTCGGCCTATTCAGGAAAAGACATATTCAGTAACGACGATTTTAAAATGGGTTGGGGAACCCAGACCCTTTCTATGAGATGGAACCACCTCTTCTCAAAAAAAATATTTTCAAACTTCACAGCTGTTTACAGCCGGTTTAAATATAGTCTGGGCGTTCCGGAAGGCCAACCCAATTCTTTCATTTGGTATGCCAAACTCAATGATTATAATTTCAAAGCCGACTTTGTTTATTACTTAAACCCAAATAACACCATAACCTTTGGCGCTAACACTATATTCCATCAATTTTATCCCGGAACAGCAAAAGGCCTGGGAGAAGAAGCTTTTTTCAGCGAATTTGAAGTTCCACGCAGCAATGCCCTTGAAAGTGGGATTTACATCAGCAATGAACAAAAAATGGGTGCACGTGTGAGCTTGAAGTACGGCCTCCGCTTTTCATTGTTTAATAATATTGGCACAGGTGTTTTGTATAATTTTGATGATGATTACAATGCCATTGACTCAACTGTTTTTGCAAAAGGAGAAATATTCAACACCTATTTTGGTGTGGAACCCCGTATGGGCATTAGCTACTCATTAAATGAAGTCTCTTCCCTTAAAGTAAGCTATGCAAGAAACAGACAATATATTCACCTGGCATCAAACTCAACAGCAGGGACACCTTTAGATATCTGGTTTTCAAGCTCGCCAAATGTTAAACCTCAGGTAGCTGATCAGTTTGCATTAGGGTATTTCAGAAATTTCAAGGAAAATATAATTGAGACATCGCTGGAAATTTTTTATAAAAAAATCAAGAATGCCATTGATTTTAAAGACCATGCCGAGTTATTACTGAACCAGGAACTCGAAGGCGAACTCAGGTTTGGGAAAGCTCAGTCGTACGGTTTGGAACTCCTGGTCAAACTTACCGAAGGCCGCCTTACAGGGTGGATTAGTTATACGCTTTCACATTCAGAAAGAACCATTGCTGAAATCAATAATGGAAAAACCTATGTTTCCCCTTATGACAAACCACATGACATTTCAGTCGTTCTCAATTACAACATCTCCAAAAGTTTTGTCTTTGGGATGAATTGGATATATGCTACTGGCTCGCCAGTTACTTTCCCAACCGGTGGCGCCTGGTACCAGGGTGTCAGGTTGCCAATATACAGTGACAGGAACTCGTACCGTTTACCCGATTATCATAGGTTAGACTTTTCACTTACATACAAAGGCAGGCAAAAAAAAGATAGAAAGTGGCGGGGCGAATTAAATGTTTCAATATATAATGTTTATAACAGGAAAAACACCTGGGTAATAAACTTCAAACCGGAAGAAAATGATCCGGCAAAACTTTATGCTGAAAAAACATATCTGTTTGGCATCATCCCTGCGATTACGTATAACTTTAAATTTTAACATGACCATTAAAAAAATAAGTTCAATTGAATCTCACGAATAAACTAATAAAGCTGGTTTTTTTCATAATCATCTTTACGGGATGCACCGAAAAGATTGAGCTTGAGCTTGATGAGTCTTATGCACGTTTGGTTGTAGAGGGAGAAATAACCAACGAAAAAAAAGCTCATCAGGTTAAACTATCTATGACCAGCAGTTTTCTTGGAGAGGATCGCGACCCGCCGGTAAGTGGTGCAATTGTCACAATTTCAAGCGCTACATCAACGTATTACTTGAATGAGAGCCAATCCGAACCAGGGTTATATTACACCACTTCTGACGTACAGGGAATCCCGGGCGAGTTGTATCAACTGGACATCGAACTCCCTGTTGAAGTCAATGGACAAAAGCATTATTCAGCAAACTGTATGATGTTTCCCATTGCCCCGCTTGATTCTATCGGGTTGAGATATGATGATCGCTGGGATGTTTGGGAAGTACAATGCTATGCTTTAGATCCACCCACCATTGATTTCTACATGTTCGAAATATTAAAAAACAGCATAATGCTATCTGATACTCTATCGGATAAAATGGTTGTTGACGATAAACTGTATAACGGACAATACACAAACGGCATAGGCGTGGGCTGGCTTGACCCTGAGAAACCAGACGAACAATTACAAAACGGTGATACAGTCACATTACGCATGTCGCGGATTACGGAAGAATATGCCTATTTTATCTGGGAAGTACAACGGGAGTCCGGGTATCATAACCCAATGTTTGGTGGCCCACCTGCGAATGTTGCCGGAAATATCAGCGATGGTGCTATTGGATTTTTTGCAGCCTATTCAGTGGAATATGGTAGTACTGTTTATGAGGAATAAAAAACATTACCTATCGCTAAAACAAATTGACTAAACATGCGTTAGTAAGTATATCACAAAAAAATGACTGTATCTATTTCAATTAATAACAAGGAATTTGCCATGTTTGAGTACACTAAAACAATCCTGCAGAAAGTTAGTTTCAACAAAGATTTATTC
>JAGLWB010000189.1 GCA_023133655.1 Bacteroidales bacterium | reverse complement strand
TATAATCACATTTACACATGTAAACTGAATTTCCCGTGGCAGGGCTTCTATTCTATACAGATTTTCGCCTTCATTGTAAGCCAGAACGCTTTCAGAAGTAATAACCTCTTTTAAAATGGAATTTGCAACTATAGCATCAGGAAACAATTCATAAATAGATTTTTCTGCATATACAGCAAACCTCAGGTTCTCCTTCAGAAGAGAAGGAAGTTGATCTGTAATCTCTCTCTTTAAAGGGATAGGTTTGTCTTTACCCTCAATGTATCTCGTACATATCTGTTCGATTGTACCATTGTTGTCGAAGTCGTTAACAAACATTTTTACCGGTGCTGCCCTGCTAACTTTTATGCATGAGTTGTTACCTCTGTTACCAAGTACCATGTCCATGTCTCCATCGTTGTCTAAATCGGTAATTGATACAGCATTCCACCATCCGGACAGGGAGTCAAGCGAGGTTTCGAGTGGACTTAACCGACGCCCTGAATTTTGATAGATAACAGGAGCCATCCATTGGCCTACAACAACAAGATCTTTCAAACCATCGTCATCCATATCCTGCCACGCTGCATCTGTAACCATTCCCATGTTACGGAATTTGTATGCCCTGGCTTCGGTGATATCTTTGAATTTTCCCCCTCCATCGTTTTCGAGCAGATAGTGTTTGGGATTAATGCCGTATATACGTGAAACACTTAAACTGCCTACAAACAGGTCCATATCACCATCCTGGTCGAAATCATAAGGTGCAACCACAGAAGTATTATACCTGAAATCCGGTATTGCAGCATCCGCTTTTTCAAATGCACCTTTACCATTATTGATATACAGACGATCGCGTAATAACCTGGAATCATCTTCTTTATCGTTTCCTCCGGAGCCTATATAAAGATCCAGATCCCCGTCGCCATCTGCATCAAAGAACCCGGCGGCAGTATCCTCAAATTTTTTGTCCTGCTTGAAGCAGTCATTTTTATGAATTATCATTTCCCCCTTTGATGACTGGAGATATATTTGTCCCCCGTAATTAGTGGCTCCTCCAATAAATACATCATCAAGACCATCGTTGTTTAAATCGCCTACATCCATAGCAGGTCCTTCGCGAGACAGCATTTGCGCAATTAGACCCTCATATTCAAAATCGACATAAAAGTTCTCTTTATGCGGATCGAATGGGGAATCATATTCAACTAATTTTTCAGTTGCTGTTTTACTGCTTTTAATAAAAAACTCTTTTTTCGCTGCATCTTTGATGTTGAATGTAATCAACTGGTCGCCGCTTATATTCTTAACGACTTGTCTTTTACGGTTGGGCCAGATAACTTCAACAGAATCGACCTCTGTTACATTACCCAAACCAAAATTCAATATATGATTGACAGAAGATTGAAAACCTCTGGATGAGATCATTTCTTGCTTATGAATTTGATCATCGTAATAGACATTTACAACACTTCCAATACCGAATGTATTTTGTCCTTCACCTTTTAACCGGACTTTCAGATAGTGATTATTTGTTTTTTCATTGGTTTTATTCTGATATACAAAACAGGGCTGGTTAACATTGTTTACAATTAAATCAAGGTCCCCATCATTATCAAAATCTCCATAAGCTGTACCATTCGAGAAACCGGGGGTGTCGAATCCCCATTCTGCACTCATATTTGTGAAGGTTAAATCCCCGTTGTTTCTGAATGCATAATTCGGGATTGGTGTGCTGGGCATTTTATTGATGATCGAGTCAACTACTGCTTTTTTTCCTGAAATGGTCATTTTCTGAATAATCTCGCTTGCAAAGAAATCGATAAAATCCTGGTCGGTAAGATCATGGTAAATTCCATTCGATACAAAGATATCGACATACCCATCGTTGTCCATATCGAATATTATAGGTCCCCAGCTCCAGTCGGTTTCAGCTACACCACTATAAAAAGCAATTTCAGAAAATGTCTCATTGCCATTATTAAGCTGCAAAGAATTCGCCATAAACTGATGATAAAAATCGTCCATCAACTTGAGAATGTAAATATCGTATCGTTCAAATTCGGTGGTGTTCTTTAATCGGGCATCTCCTTCCGGCAACATCTCGGTTACATAGATTTCAGATAAACCATCGTTATTAATGTCGGCTATATCTACTCCCATTGCAGCAAGGCTCAAATGAGCCATCCAGTCTTTTATACATTCTTTAAAAGTACCGTCTCCGTTGTTGATGTATAAATAATCCCGTTCATAGAAGTCGTTCGCAACATAGATATCCGGCAGCATATCCTGGTTGAAATCACTAACCGTTATGCCCATTCCAAATCCAATGAGACTGCCATAAATGCCTGCTTCTTCACTCACATCTTTAAATCTGCCATTGTCATTTCTGAGAAGTTTATCACCGCCTCCTTTTACCAGTTCGGGTACCTCCCATTCATCGCTTCTCACCATACGTTCGTTGGAGTACCCCATGCTGTTAACGGGAATAAAACTGTTATTCAGGATATAAGCATCCAGGTCGCCGTCCCCATCATAATCAAAAAAGGCAGCATGCGTTGTAAAACCATCATCTGCCAATCCGAATTCTTCAGCCCTTTCAGAAAAAGTTTGATCACCATTGTTGATGAACAGTTCATTTTTCTGGTTATCACCCTTAACATTTCCTGCATTGCAGACATAAATATCCAGTAAACCATCGGCATTGATATCAACCATCACCACACCGGTAGACCAGGCGTGTTCACCTGCTGTTCCGGAACTGGCAGTTATGTCCTGAAATTTGAAGTCACCCTGGTTCAAAAACAATTTGTTTTTCTCCATGTTAGCTGTCATATAAATATCAGCTAAACCATCGTTATTGATGTCTCCGATTCCAACTCCTCCACCATTGTAGAAATTCCGGTAGAGAAATATATTTATGCCTTTCTTATTGGTTATTTTGTTGATGAAACTGATGCCACTCACTTCAGAAGGTATAAGCTGGAACAAGGTGTCTTTGGGGATATCAACCTTTTGATTATTCTGACATGCGGCGATCAATAAAGCAATGAAAAATGATAGAATTTTAATCCTGTTCACAGATTAGATGATTTTTGGATTTTACAGAAACCCGGAAACGTATATATTGTGTTATTCAGGGGTTGAATTTAGCCATATTCAGTTAATTTTAAAAATAAAAAAGCCAGAGTGCATTGCACCCTGACTTTTAATCACTACTGCGTACGATTGTTTAATGTACTATCTATGGTTTAATTAATATCCCGGATTTTGTTGTAAATCCGGATTTGCCACAATCTGAGCTGAAGGGAACGGGTATAATAAATAAGTCGGATCGGAAGCTGGTTTCTGGTCCCATGCAACAAGAAATTTACCATAACGGATAAGATCAGTACGTCTCCAGCCTTCATAGTATAATTCACGACCTCTTTCCGCTAACATATCAGCTTCAATGAGTGATGCCAGTGCATTGGCTCCCCGGACCGCCCTCAGGTCATTTACAATAGTCAGAGCACCTGTATTATCCCCGGTACGCATCAAAGCTTCGGCTTTTGCTAACAGCACATCGGCATAACGTAAGAATGGAAAGTCATTTCCGGGTGAATATACATTATCCAGGTCGTCCGGGAAATACTTCATGTAACGGTATCCACTAACTTCAAGAAGATCACCTGAAACCATAATCGGACTTTCAGGGGTAAATATAAGCTTATGCCCCTGACGGTCTTCTAATTCGTTACCATCCTTATCATACTGCTGTCCGACCAGGAATCCCGCAGTAAGCCCGGTCTCAGGGGTTAACTTAGGATGATCACCGCCTTTACGCTGGTCGCCATCATCAAAAGCATTATAAAAATCAGCCAGGGTGGTAAATCCGTTCCAGCCGCTCGGAGTTTGATTATAGTGCAATCCTGCAAACCATGATCCAAACATACTACCTGATTGAATGCCTGCGATATTATTTGTACAGAAAATTATCTCTGAGGAATTCTCGCTATTATCGGAAGTGAAGTTTTCGAAATAATCAGCTTCCAGTTCAAAGTTACCCGAGTTGATAATGGCATCACAGTTTGAGATAACCTTGTTCATATCACTGCTTGCAAACGAGAATGTCTGACGATCATCACTATCAAAAACCGGCTTATTCAAGTATGCTTTAGCCAATAAGGCATATGCAGCAGCCTGGGTGGCCACCCATGGATCATCATCAGCAGGCAGGTTATCAACAATTGCTTCCAGCTCAGAGATTACAAAAGCAATTGCCTCAGGGCTGCTCATAACAGTTGGTAAATCTGAAAGAGGTGCTCCTGGTTCACGCATCGGAACCTGTCCCCATCCGTCGCAAATCCAAAATACATAAAAGGCTCTCAGGAAACGTGCTTCAGCTTTTTGCTGCGCAGATGCATTGAATTGAAGAAGGTCAATTGCCGAAAATAAACCGGAAGTTAGCCTGTTGAAGTAATTACGTAAACCTGCATGATCTGCATCCCAGGTATGTTGGTGTAATGCACGCCATGCACCATTGTCATCCCAGTCACCACCACGTGTAGGTGCAATAAGACCATCCGCGGTATGTTCAGCCAGGTTATCCGCTCCACTACCGTGCATTTCCCGGAGGGTAGCGTAAGCTGAAACTAATAAATTTGTAACATCTGGTGTTTCACCTGCGACAGATTCTTCTACCTGTTCTAATGTTAACCGGTCTTCTAATTGTTCATCCAGATCTGTACAACTAACAAATACAAAAGTGATGATTGCAATTACAACCGGCAGCTTTGTTCTAATATTTTTCATAATTTTCTATTTTTTTTAAAATGATAAATTAAGCCCGAATGTAAATGTTCTGGCTGATGGATACGGTGTATATTCAATACCATAGGATGGCACGCCGTCAATATTTTTGTCTGTGTTAACTTCCGGATCAAATCCGGTAAAGTCCGTGATCACAAATAGATTCTGACCAGTTAGAGTAAAACGCATTGATTTAAAAAACAAAGGTGCTTCTTTTACAGTATAACCTAAAGTCAGGTTGCTAAGGCGCAAATAATCACCTTTCTCAAGGTAACGTGAAGAACCTGTAATTGCATTGTCTTCACTTTCATCTTCAAGAGTATAATCTGGTGATGTATTTCTTCCTTTGATCGGGTTACTTGTTACCAATACACTGGTACCCGTATTATTATAGACATAATGACCATAAGCACCATTGAGGTTAGCAATCAAATCCCAGTTTTTATAGTTCAGGTTTGCGTTGAAACCAACAATAGTTGTAGGGTTAGGATCACCCAAATATACTTTTGAATCACCGTAAATGGCAAAACCGTCATCATCCAGTCCCATAAAATCCAGCGTGTAAAATACATTAAGTGGCTGGCCGTCAACAAAACGCTGTACAGTTACCCCTGACATACCCTGACCGTGTAAACCGCCTGTTTCAACAACACCAGCAAAGTTTTCCAGCATGTTTTGAATGAAACTGACATTTCCGCCAAGATTGAAAGTAAAATCATTTGTGCTGACGATCACCCCATTCAAAGTAATTTCAACTCCGTTGTTGATTACCTCGGCATCGAGGTTGGTCCACCTTCTGACTCCTGAGGGACCTGGCAATGCAGCCTCTGCATTAAACAGAAGGTCCTGAGTGTTCTTTATGAAATATTCAACAGATCCGGTCAGTTTCCTGTTCAGTACTATAAAGTCGATACCCAGATTAAATGTAGTGGATGTTTCCCACTTCAGGTCCGGATTGTCATACTGGGACCTGGTTAAACCGTCACGGGTAATTTCGTACTGAGCCTGGGATGCACCAGCAGGGAACTCCTGGTTACCAGTCTTACCCCAGCCAAAACGCAGTTTCAGATCATCGAAAGCCTCGGGAATGAAAGCTTCTTCTGAAATACGGTAAGCCAGTGCAAATGATGGGAAATAACCATATTTGTTATTGGTGCCAAACTTACTTGAACCATCTGCACGCATGGTGGCAGTCATCAGGATTTTTTCAAACATGCTGAAATTTATCCTTCCAAAATAGGATTGCAGTTCAGTTGTCGGGTCTTTGTATGAATATACCGCTCTTTCGTCTTGTGAAATTGATTGCAATTGGTTTATGTAAGGAACAAGATCGTATTCAAAATCCCTGCCTGAAATGGCGCTTCCCGAGCGATCGTAGGTCTGGTATGAGTAACCCAGCAAGCCTGTAAAACGAATATGATCGGCAAAAATCCTGTTATACGTTAATGTATGTTCAACCAACGTGCTGGAGCGGATCTGGGTTGCTTCTCTGGCATAACCCCGGTCAAGGATATTCTGACGGTTTAATTTACTGGAAATTTCAGTACTTCTAACTGAGTTTGAACGGTCAAGTCCCAGGCTAAATTTATAATCTAAACCTTCAACTAATTCTAAAGTAGCCGAGAAGGTCGAAAGAAGCCGTGAGGTTTTTGCCAAGTCATCAATATATTCTAACAACGCCAAGGGGTTGGAGTCACTTGCAGAGAATTGATCAAAAGATCCGTCTGCAAGATAGAATTCCCTGGTGGGATTCCATACCAGGGCCGTACCAACCAAACTGGATTCAAAACCGGCATCTCTGGAAATGGGAGCATAAGTGTCATTTACAATTGAATTAATCATATTGGCATTTAATTTCAACCTGTCATTAAAAAACTCCTGGGTTATATTCAGGTTTGCAGTATATTTTTTCAAACCGCTTTCTTTGATGATACCTTGTTGGTCTTGAGCACCAAGTGAAAGGCGATATTTCAAATCATCAGTTCCCCCTCTGAAAGCTAAATTTTGGTTATGGGAAAAACTACGTTGCAGAATTGCATCCAATGCATCAACACTGCTACCCTGATCCTGTGTAGGAGCAAGCGCTGAAAATTCATCAGCTGTATAAAGTTTTAATTTGTTTGCAATAGCCGCTGTACTGAAAGAGGAGTTATACTCAACCGTATTGGCACCTGCTACACCCTGTTTGGTTGTAATGATAATCACACCGTTGGCCCCACGTGAACCATAAATTGCAGTCGCAGAGGCATCTTTCAGGATGTCCATTCTTGCAATGTCATTGGGATTGATGAAATTCAATGGATTACGTGAACTGGAGTTACCCATGCCGCCTTCAAGGTTAGCTTCGTCAGGACTTCCTCCTGAAAGCGGAATACCATCTACCACAATGAGGGGATCGTTACCTGCCCTTACAGAAGAGTTGCCGCGAATACGGATGTTAGAATTAGCTCCAGGATCACCACTGCTGTTGGTGATCATCACACCGGCAACCTTACCCTGAAGTAGGTCACTTGGAGACATCCGTGTTCCACGGTTGAAGTCATCTGTTTTTAATGATGCAATTGCTCCGGTTGCATCCTTTTTCTTGACAGATCCATACCCGATAACAAGAATTTCATCCAGCGCAGTTACATCAGCGACCAGCAACACGTTTATTGTAGATTGATTACCGACAATTACGGTTTCAGTAGTGAAACCAATAGAAGAGAATACCAGAACTGCGTCCGGGCCGGGAACTACAATACTGTAGTTGCCTTCAACATTGGTCACGGTTCCTTGTGTGGTTCCCTGGATCACAATGTTAACTCCGGGAATTGCACCTTCCTCTTCAGAAGTTACATTACCTGTAACAGTACTTTCTTGAGCGTAAGCGAAGCTAATCGCAAAGCCAAAGAGGAGAAGAGGCAATATGCCAACTTTCCATAAAATAGAATTACGCATAATTAATTAGTTTTAAGGTTAGAAATCAAAATAATTTAGTTTAACAAAAATTTTATTTTTCCGGATGTTCAGGTCTTTATAATATATATATACGTTTATACAAATTTATTTACAATTATGTCACTTTTATTTTAACATTTTTTAACAATTATAGTACATATTATTTATAAAACCCAAAAAATTTGATATAAATAATCAAAATATTTAACACAATCGTTTCCGCAAACGTTTGAAACAAAGGTTTTGTAAATACAACAAAAAAAGGGTTAGGGTTTTTAATAATCGACAACAAAAAAGATAGAGTTTTTAATAATCAAATGCTTTAATTTACTGTATTGGGAATATTATTATAGTAAGAATAATAGGGGTTTTTATCAGAAAAGATTAAATTTAGAGGGAATACTTGCTACAAAGGCATTGATAGAAAAAGTTTGGAGAAGCCTGGGGTAAGGAGAATAAACCTGAAAATTAAGGTTTTTTTAATTCACCCAGTGAAACTATGTTCTGATTAGTTTCCTTCAACCATATATTCTTTCATTT
>JAGLWB010000188.1 GCA_023133655.1 Bacteroidales bacterium | reverse complement strand
TAGATAAAAGATTTAGTAGCTGCATAAATACTTTTATAAGGAACTGGTCTTAAGCCAGCCAGGCTTGCAACATTGAGCAAATATGATGGAGAGTGTTTCTTTAAATCATCTAAAAACAATCTGGTAAGGGTTACCATTGGCCAGATGTTTAGCTGAAGCATATTTTCAATGTGTGTCGTTGTATAATTTTCAAACCTTCCAGCATATCCAACACCCACATTATTAATCAACATATTTACCGACAGTCCCTGTTCAATGACCCATTCATACAATTGTTGTGGAGCTTCATTCTTAAAAAAATCGGCAGGAAAACAGTTCACTAAAATTTGATATTTTGTCATTAAATTATCAGCAAGTATTTCTAACTCAGATCCCGGCAAAGCCACCAGTATCAGATTCATTTTTCTTTTAGCACATTCAATTGCCAGTGCCCTGCCAATGCCCTCACTGGCACCCGTTATCAATGTGAACAGGTTTTGAGAATTATCGGTACTCATAAAATATCATTTCTTATTTGACAAAATTTATCACCCATTTTACTACTTCAAATATACCTTAACCTTTATTTTTTTTTTGCAACTTTCCAACAATATTGGTCGCAGCGTTTCTTGTTAAAAACCTGCCGGCATTTGCCAGAATGTAATTTAAAAAACCGGGTATGGCAATTACCCGGCCCGAATGCATTGCCTTGTAACCGTATTGAGCAACTTTAACTGCTGAAGCCCAGGATTGATTTATTTTAGGTTCTTTGCCACCTATGGTTTTCTGGAAACCCGTTTTAGTAAGGCCGGGACTAAGCACCGTGACGGTAACACCTGTTCCTTTTAATTCATTAGCGATGGCTTCAGCAAATGATTGTAAATATGCTTTTGTAGCATTATAAATTGACATAAAAGGGCCGGGATAAAAAGCAGCGACAGATGTAACAAACAATATTTTTCCAGCCTTACGCTCAACCATGCCTTTAAGAAATAACTTAACCAGCAGCGTGCTGGTGACAACATGGAGTTGTATCATTTCATATTCCTCTTCCCAATTGGTATCAGTAAATTTTCCAAAAATACCGAATCCGGCATTATTAATTAGAATATCAATTCTGATTTGCTGCTGCGTTAACTCATCATAAATTTCTTTAGCTGAAGAGGGATTACTTAAATCTTTTGCAATAATTTTTATTTCACTATCATACTCATTTTCAAATGATTGCTTGATTTCAATAAGCTTATCGCTTTCCTTATCTATCAATATGATATTATAAGAATCCTCAACCAATAATTTTGTAAATTCATATCCGATTCCACTCGCTGCACCGGTAACTAAAGCAACTTTTTGCATATTATTTTCGTCTTTCATTTCTCTTTTGATGGCGACCCTCTTTTTTCTGCTTTCGTTTGGTGTGACTTTTTTCTTGTTTTTGTTCTTTTTGAAATTGTTTCCTCTCTTTTTTTTGATGAGTGGAGCCTCCGTATACTTCATTTCTTATATGCCTATCGGTAGGTCCGATAGTCGCAATAAAACCGGTAACCAGCGTTTTTATCATATAATTAAAAAGGGCCTTATTTTTATTTCGCTCAAAAAACATTTCTGCAATACGTTCCGGTTTCCCTTTAGGTGGGTTCTGGTCCCTGACAGCTGCATTTCCAACGAACGATAAGAACTTATTTTTTCGCAGAATATCCTCTTTCTTTTCTGATTTAAGCACAGTGATCTTCAGATCATCATACAGCAAACGCATAGTTCCACTTGCTGTATCATTTGCAGCAAAAGCTTCAAATTGTAGCTGTTTTATATTCCCTGAATCTATTACAACCATAGCAGTGTGCTCTGTATAAGGATTAAAGATCCTCATGTCAGCATCTTTTACAGATCCTGTAAGGATAAAATCAGTGTTTTTTTCATTAAGGGGCAGCTTAATCTCAATTTGAGCAGGTGCTTTTCCATACAATTTGAAATCGCCCTTAACAATAATGCTCCCATTATTATTAATAAAAGCGGTGTCGTTGGTAATCGAATAACAAGTGGCATTTAGCTGGCTAAGAACCACTTTCCCGGGCTTTTCTGCTCTCTTCATTAACTCTTCATATTCAAGGTAGCCATTAATAACCCTGACAGAATCAATTTTCAGGAAACTTTTCAGTTCTTTAATGGCATCCTGCGGCAATTTGGGGAAATTAGTCGTGTCAAAAGGCATGTTTTGATCACGGAAAATACTCAAACAAGGCTGGTGTATAGCTACATACCTTATCATATTTTTATCATTCGTTATCATTTCATCCCAGTTAACATCCAGCACTTCCAATTTATCAATCCCTATGGCAAAGCGGTCGGTTTGTTTGCCAACGGCCCTTCCAAATTCAACCTTACTATAATTAGGAATAATCCTTAATGTATCAAAAATAATTGAAGCATCAGCATAGGAAACCGCTAACATTCCGGTATAAATAGTATAGAGCCCATCGGGTGTTTGAATTGTTCCACCTTTAGCTAATAAATGGGTTTCTTTAAAATAAATTGCAGTTTCAAGGTCATCGATCTTATCCGGGTCGAATTTAGCTTTTTTGATAAATACGGAATACTCCTTCACCTCAAATGCAGGTTTACTTTCGGCGTGTTTTAAAATCTTTAATGAACCGTTATTGATCTTGAGTTTGTCCACGATCACCATATTGATCTTCTCCACCTCACTGCTATCAATATTCAGATTTTTTTGTTGTATATACCTGTTGGAAAGCTTATTTTTCCCCTTGATCGTTTTGTCGGACACTGTAAAGATGAAACAAGGGTTCTCAATGGTAATTTTTCCAACATCAATAATTTTCTTTCTGAAAAATTTCCAAATCTTAACACCACGTATTTCAATTTCATCAATTTGTGCATTCAGAAGGTCGGGATTTTCCAGGTTATCTGACTGAAGAGAAACTGTTTCGTCAGGATATATTTTTAGTTCATGAAGGCTAACAGCACGGGCAGGAAGGTTCACATTTACCGCTTCAACAGTCACTTCATGGTGAGGCAAAGGATGTTCACTCAAAAAATCATCTACCATTTTTTGAGCAATAGTGTCAGCCTTTTTATCAATAATAAACACTGCCGTGACAAGGAAGAGGGCTAAAACTCCAATGACCCAAAGGGATACTTTTACAAATTTCTTCATCAACTTATAAAATATTGGCTATTAGCTATCGACTGTCAGCTATTAGTTTATTATTGCACAAAGGTCGGGAAGCATTCCACCAATTAACGTGGTTCTTTTAAAGGAGATACCGGGTAAGGCGCCATTATTGCTGCAATAGACTTTGGTATACTCTTTTCCCTTGTTTC
>JAGLWB010000187.1 GCA_023133655.1 Bacteroidales bacterium | reverse complement strand
GGAATCAAACCTAAGCACGATGCTTACTATTTCTGCCGTTTTTTTACCTGTGTAATTTCAATGAGAATTCTATTTCCATAGATAGCCTGTCATGATTTTGGTAGGAAATCCGGCCCAATTTAAGGCGATCTAACCGACTGGAAATTTTACATAATTGATTTCGGCCTGTAAATTTGAGTTTGTTATATCGGCTTATTTTACCTAATTTTGACCTTCATCCCAATCAATAAAAAAATAAAACAGGTTTTTTCTCAAAATGAGGTTAGGTAAAACAGCTTATCCTTCTTGATTTAAAAATGATGCACCAACAAAGATCAAATCTCCCTAAAGTAATTTATAAATATGTCAGTTATGCTGATGGAATTAAATTATTTTTTTCTAAACAATTGAAGTTTTCAACACCAGATTCATTTAATGATCCACATGATTGTAATGAAAATATATTCAAATTTACTATCGATAATTATTCAACTCAATTAATGCTGGACGAGGGGCTATATAGTAGGGATGAAGATGAGATTAATTTAAGCATTGAAGAGTTAACTAAGAAACTGTTAACAGAAGGAAAGATTAATCTACAAAACCTGAAATTCAGAGAAATTTTTGAAGGATTTAAAAGAAGCCTTGGGGTAACTTGTTTTAGTCGAGAATCGAACGATTTTTTAATGTGGTCTCATTATGCTGACAAGCACAAAGGCTTTTGTATTGGCTTTGATACACATTACTTTAATGAAAAGTGCGATCTGAAAGTTTATAAAATTATATATTCAAATAGTTTCAAGAAATATGATTTCTTTAATGAAACTGAATTAGCATGTAATAAATGGTTAACCACAAAAAGCAAAAAATGGAAGTATGAGAATGAATATAGATTATTCACCCGAGAAAAGAAACCGACATTAATAAATGAAGATGGTTTACTTAAATTTGATGAAAACCTAATAAAACATGTTTCAATTGGGTGTAAAAATCCTTGTAATATAGACTTATTTATAAAATCCTTAAAGCAACTGGGGTATAAGGATATTGAATTTATTAAATACAAACTTAAGGATGACTCTTTTGATATAGAGGCTATTAAGTTAAATTGAAAGATTAGCTACTTTACCTAACAAATAAGGATAAAACAAAGCCCTAATGCACGAAAAAGCCTTGGCGAATTGAAGAAAGTCAGGGCTTCGATATTTTCCGGTGTTGAACCGACCCGGCACTGTGGAGATTCAATTAGCCGGTTAATTTGTTTGGGGAGGGCTTTTTCAACTAAGTCAAATACCCGGGAATATTGTTCACTTATTTCTGTACTGTAAAAACCTCACCAACAAAACAAGTTGATAATTCAGGTTATTAAACCTGGCGGTGAGGTTAATATCCTCAACTATATCAACATCGTCATGTAATCTTCTCAATCGGTGGAGGTCTGAGATCTTATTGTCAATACCATCTATCATCCTTTTACAATCCCAACCAAAATATAAATTATTCTTTTCTGCTGCAGTTAATTCCTGAGGGATTTGTTTAGGCCTACCACGTTTTAGTTTATTGAAGTTATATCCATTAGTATAAGCTTCCATAATAGCATTATTGCTGAGGTCCTTAATTAGCAGGTCCATATCTATTTTTCTTTCCCTGTGGGATAGAACTTTAATGTTTTCCCGTATTTCTCGTAAGACATCACGCTTATAAGGATTTTGGGTATTGGAACTTGCTGTTGTTAAATATTTAATTAAAAATTTGACAACCTCAGTCCCTGCTGTTGTAATTAATGTAGTCAGAATTGGATCCATGATTATTGGTTTGTTTAAACAAAGTTGGGTATAAAGATACCGGATTACTTTGTTATATGCAACTATTCACTATTTATTTAATAAAATATCTTAAATTTGACAGTTATAACAGAGTCAGCTAATATCCATGCCCCTCACACCGGAACAAAAAGCCCGCATTAAAATAGACCGTATGCTTAATGAAGCAGGTTGGTTTGTTCAAAATATGGATAATATCGACTTTAGTGTCGGACAGGGAACAGCCATCCGTGAATATAAAACTGATGCTGGTTATGCGGATTATATCTTGTTTATCAACCGAAAACCTGTTGGTGTGATAGAGGCTAAAAGAGAGGAAGAAGGGCATCATCTTACAGTTGCTGAGGAGCAATCAGGAAGATACGCTAAAAGCAGACTGAAATACTTTGAAAATGAAACCCTGAGGTTTGTATATGAAAGTACAGGTGTTCTTACCCGTTTTACCGATCATAATGACCCTAAACCACGCTCAAGGCCTCTGTTTACTTTTCCCAGGCCCGAAACAATTGAAGTGTGGCTAAAACAGGAACAGACATTGCAGGCAAGGTTTTATGATCTACCGGAGTTATTTCCTGAAGGATTACGTGATTGCCAGTTCAATGCTGTAAACAATCTTGAAACTTCATTCAGAGAAAACAGGCCCCGGGCTTTGATCCAGATGGCAACAGGAAGTGGTAAGACCTATGCTGCTATCACTTTCGTGTACCGGTTACTGAAATTTGCTGACGCAAAACGTATCTTGTTTCTCGTGGATACCCGCAACCTTGGTGAACAGGCAGAACAGGAGTTCATGAAATACCTCCCCCAGGATGATAACAGGAAATTTACGGAGTTATATGTGCTTCAAAGGTTGCAGTCTTCTTATATACCTCCTAACAGCCAGGTTTGTATAAGCACGATTCAACGCCTCTATTCAATCTTGAAAGGTGAGGAACTGGAGGAAGAATCGGAAGATATTAATCCGAATGAAATGGCCTGGCAACCGAAAGAACCCATGCCGGTAGTTTATAATCCCAAAGTACCGATGGAGTTCTTCGATTTTATTGTGATTGATGAGTGCCACCGTTCAATTTATAATTTATGGAAGCAGGTACTGGATTATTTTGATGCTTATCTTATCGGTCTCACTGCTACTCCTGATAAACGAACTTTCGGTTTCTTTAATGAGAATGTGGTCAGCGAATATTCGCATGAGGAGGCTGTTGCAGATGGTGTGAATGTTGGTTATGAGGTTTATACGATTGAAACTGAGATCACGAAAAATGGTGCTCAGCTAAAGGCTAAAGAGTATGTTGACATCCGCAACCGCCTCACACGGAAAAAACGCTGGACACAACTTGATGATGACATTGATTATTCAGCTAAGGATTTGGATAAAAGTGTTGTTAATAAGAGTACGATACGAAATATTATCCGGACTTTTAAAGATAAGTTAAAGGAGATATTTCCTAACCGGAAAGAGACGCCTAAGACGCTTATTTTTGCTAAAACCGATAGCCATGCTGATGATATTATACAAATAGTCAGGGAGGAGTTCGGTGAAGGCAATGAGTTCTGTAAAAAGGTTACTTATAAGACCGAAGAAGATCCCAAATCCGTTCTGGCACAATTCCGTAATGAGTATTATCCAAGAATTACGGTAACCGTTGATATGATCGCTACGGGAACAGATATAAAACCTCTTGAATGTCTCTTGTTCATGAGAGATGTGAAATCGCGGAATTACTTTGAACAGATGAAAGGCAGGGGCACACGTACACTTGATTTTGAAGACTTAAAACAGGTAACCCCTTCAGTAAATACCGCCAAAACTCATTTTGTGATTATTGACGCTATTGGCGTAACCAAATCCCTTAAAACCGACAGCAGGCCCCTGGAAAGGAAAAAGAGTGTCCCTCTGAAAGACCTGCTTCAGGGAGTGATGCTTGGCGCGCGTGATGAGGATACTTACCTGTCGTTAGCTAATCGCCTGGCAAGGTTAGATAAACAGATGAGCGATGAAGAAAAGGAGAAATTTACAGAGCTGGCTAATGGGAAAAACATACGTCAGTTTACCCATCTGTTGCTGAATCCCTTTGACCCGGATAAAGTGGAGGAAGAGACAAGAAAAATACATAACCTCCACCCTGATGACCCTGTTGATGAAGATAAGATGGATGAGACTAAAGAGAAAATGATTGACCGGGCCAAGGAGCCGTTCAATGCAATATTAATTGATTATGTTGAGAATGTCCGTAAATCCATCGAACAGGTTATTGATGGGGTGAACATTGATACGGTGACTTTCGCAGGATGGGACAAAGAGGCAACCTCAAAAGCTGAAAGTACTATTCTTGAGTTTAGTGAGTTTCTTGAACAGCATAAGGACGAAATCATAGCTCTTAGTATTTTTTATAACCAACCTTACCGTAGACGTGAACTGACCTACAAAATGATAAAAGAGGTATTGACCCTGCTGAAAGCTCAAAAGCCAACACTTGCCCCGCAATATGTTTGGGGTGCTTATGCTTTGATAGATAAAGTAGATGCCAGGAGTCCCAGGAATGAATTGACCACTTTGGTTTCATTAATTCGCAGGATAACATGTATTGATGAATTACTCACCCCCTATGACAAAACTGTTGACCGGAACTTCCAGAAGTGGGTTTTTAAAAAGCAGGAGGGTATAGTGAAGTTTAGTGAGGAGCAAATGGACTGGTTGAGGATGATTAAGGAACACATAGCAAGCAGTGTGCATCTCGACAGGGAGGATTTGGATAATGCTCCTTTTGATGCAAAAGGGGGTATAGGAAAGATGTATCAGTTGTTTGGGGATGAGATGGAAAAGGTTGTTGCTGAGTTGAATGAGGTACTGGTAGCCTGATTATCCCTCACTTTGTTACAAAAAAAGTGAAAATTATCCCTCACTTTAATACAAATTGTATTAATTTTATCCCTCACTTTGTTACAAATATGATGATATGTTCTATCGTACGATTATAAATGAACTCAGAAAATGGGCAGCAAAACCTGACCGCAGACCACTTGTGCTCAGAGGTGCAAGGCAAGTGGGGAAAACTACTGCTGTCAAAATGTTTGCCGGGGAATTCGACCTGTTCATATATCTTAACCTTGAAAAAGCAGAAGAACGCAATATTTTTGAGGGTGAATATCCTTTTAATGAATTATTGAACAGATTGTTTTTATATGTTGGTGAAGAAAAGAATGCAGGAAGAACACTGATCTTTATTGATGAAATACAGAATTCACCTAAAACAATGGCTTTGCTCAGGTTTTTTTACGAGGAAGCCGATGACCTGTACGTGATAGCTGCTGGTTCATTACTCGAAAATATTATGGATGAAAACATCTCTTTTCCTGTTGGAAGGGTTGAGTTTATGGTCATGAATCCCTGTACTTTTAAGGAGTTCCTGGGGGCAATGGGAGAAGAACAAAGCCTAAAGTTATATGGCCAGGAAGATACACCCTCATATGCCCATGACAAGCTCTCCGCTTTATTTAAAAAGTACGCCACCATTGGTGGTATGCCACAGGTATTGGAAAGTTATTCAAGTAAACAGGATTACACAGCTCTAAATTCAATTTACAGCAGCCTGATTACATCCTATTCCGAAGATGTGGAAAAGTACGCCAGGTCTGCTTCCATGACACAATACATCAGGCATATTATTTCAACTGCTTTCAGGGAGGCAGGTTCACGCATAACATTT
The DNA here is from genome assembly GCA_023133655.1 of Bacteroidales bacterium. Taxonomy (GTDB): domain Bacteria; phylum Bacteroidota; class Bacteroidia; order Bacteroidales; family JAGONC01; genus JAGLWB01. Next base: position 4,301 of record JAGLWB010000187.1, on the reverse strand, counting down.
GAGAAGTTTGGAAATTCGCCATATCGATCAAGGGAGATGAAAGAGGCTTTTACAACACTGGAAAAAACCATGCTCCTTAAACTGGTTTATCCGGTAACCTCAACTAAATTACCTTTTTCCCCTGATCTGAAAAAAAAGCCTCGTCTGCATATATTCGATACAGGCCTGGTTAACTATTCCCTTGGCATTCTTGGTGAACTCATCGCTGAAAAATACCTTGACAATGTGTACAGGGGAAGAATAGCCGAGCACATTGTTGGACAGGAACTGGCAGGTAATTCATTCTCAGTAATGAATACCATTGAGTTCTGGACAAGGGAGAAAAAGGAATCCAGTGCCGAAGTTGATTATGTTGTTTCGCATAAAGGAATGCTTATTCCTGTTGAGGTGAAAGGCGGGGCAAGTGGCAGCCTGCGCTCATTGCACCAGTTTGTTGATGCTGCACCACATGCCTGGGCGGTTCGTTTTTATTCAGGAAAAATGGCAGTGGAAAATAGCAGAACCATTGCAGGAAAAAATTACAAATTGATCAACCTACCCTTTTATCTGGCTGGAAAACTGGACAGGATACTTAACGACAACATTGGTTTGGTTGAGTGATTTAATAAATACAATTATTGTGGTACTAATAGATTTGAATTATACACTATCTGATACAAAAAGGTGGAGTGCCAATTGTTTGGGAATGAGATGCCTGAATTTAATGTGATTTGAATGGATACCAATTAATTGCTTAAATAAAATAAGTCCACTGTTACACTGATCCCATTTTATAACAGGAAACGACATGGAGTCGACGTTCATGTAAAGCAGACTTAAGTACAAAGTTAAGAAAAATGAATAAAGTTGCGAATCATTAAAAAAACTTTTTTGATGAAATATTAACAATTCCTTTTTTCTACAGAATTTAAATGACTAACATTAATTTAAATATCCCCTCCCACTGGGAAAATGCCAAACTTGGTGAAATAGGAGAAATCGCTTCTGGGGGTACTCCTTCTACAAAGATAATTGAGTACTTTGAGGGAGATATTGCATGGATTACCCCAGCTGATTTAACCAAGTACAATAAAAAATACATTTTTAGGGGTAAAAAAAATATTTCAATTTCAGGTTTACAGAAATCTTCAGCAAAGCTATTACCAATAGGATCAGTTCTATTTTCTTCCCGTGCACCAATAGGTTATGTCGTTATTGCTGCAAATGAAATTTCAACAAATCAAGGCTTTAAAAATCTAATACCATCCAAAAGGGTTTTTAATGAATATATCTACTATTATTTAAAATCAGCAAAAAGGTTAGCAGAAAGTTTGGCAAGTGGGACAACTTTTAAGGAGATTTCTGCAAAGAATTTTGCCAAAATCCCTATCCCTCTCCCTCCTCTCCCCGAACAACACCGCATCGTAGCCAAAATAGAGAAATTATTTTCCGAACTCGACAACGGCATCGCCAGCCTGAAAAAAGCCAAAGAGCAGTTGAAGGTTTACAGGCAGTCGGTTTTGAAGTGGGCGTTTGAGGGGAGGTTAACGGAAGATAATATTGAGGATGGGATATTACCATCTAACTGGAAAATGAAAAAGATTGATGATATATGTGATGTTGTGAGAGGAGGATCTCCTCGACCCGCAGGTGATCCAAAATATTATAATGGAAATATTCCTTTTCTAAAAGTTGCTGATTTAACAAAAGATAATGGTAAATTTTTAACCTCTTTCACTTATACTATAAAGGAAGCGGGTCTTAAAAAAACAAGACAAATAAATCCAAATACACTTATTATTTCTAATAGTGGAGCTACATTGGGGGTTCCTAAAATTTGTATGCTTCAGGCAACAATGAATGATGGTATTGCTGCTTTCCTAAATTTAGATTATCGCACAAACCAATACCTTTACTATTTTTGGCAAAGCAAGACACTTGAATTGAGAAACATAAACCAAGGAGCTGCACAACCTAATCTAAATACCGCTATTCTTAAAAATTATATTATTCCTTATTGTGATTTCAACGAGCAAGAAAGAGTTGTTAAAAAAATCGAATCCCGTTTTTCTGTGGCCGATAACCTTGAAAAAACCATTGACCAAAGCCTTCAACAGGCAGAAGCTTTACGGCAGTCCATCCTTAAAACGGCTTTTGAGGGCAAACTTGTGCCTCAGGACCCTGATGATGAGCCGGCGGAGGTGTTGTTGGAGAGAATTAAAAAATGATAATTAAAATGTATTTTTAGACCATGTTACCAGAAAGGATACCTAATAGATATTGAGGGTGCAATTGAAGGTGATGCTGTAAGTGATGCTATAAGTGATGCTATAAGTTAGGCTTATCGGCAAACTTTAATGTCAGACATTTGAAAGATGGTATTAAACGGGTCATTCATCAGTCCTTAGGGCGACTTTGTGATATCCTTAGTGGTAAAAAACAGAAAAATTAATTAAAAATGATGAATGAAAGATATAAAGAATTCGGTTATGAAATAACCACCGACCCGGGGTTTATGGATAAGCAAAATGCCATGACACCAGAACTGCGCAATGAAATGGAACCGCTTTATGTTGAAATATTGGAAGAAAAGGGCAGTAAGAAAACCATCGGCAAGATATTAAGATTCATAGAAAAACACCCAAAAAACCCGCAATTGAAAAATTACCTGTCGGTGGCTTACAAGGAAAACGGAAACATGAAAAAAGCCCGCGAAGTAAACCGGTGGATACAGGCCGAACACCCCGATTACCTTTTCGGAAAACTCAACCAGGCGGCGGAATATTTCGAAAACAAAGAATACGAGAAAATGACCGAAGTGCTTGGCCGGATGATGGAAATACAGGACCTCTATCCTGACCGCAAAGTTTTTCATTTGAGTGAAGTTACTGCCTTTTACCGCTTTGCCATCATGTATTTCACTGTCACCGGAAATTATGAAGTGGCCGAATCGAGGTATAAAATCCTGGCACAAATCGCACCCGACGACCCCGATACCCAGCAGGCATTTATTTATTTACTTCCTGGAAGAATGAAAGCGGGCCAAAAAAGATGGGAAGAAGAGGAAAAAACAAAAATTAAAGTGAAATCCGCTCCTGCGGTCAATGTTCAACAAACAAACAAACCTCCTGAATTTTTTCATGAAGAAATAAAGCTGCTTTACAGCCATGGACTTTATATCGGTAAAGACAACCTTGATAAAATACTGGCCCTTCCCCGCGAAACGTTGATCCTCGATCTGGAAAAGGTACTTCAGGATTGTATGTCGCGATACGAATATTTTAAAAGCTGGCTCAAGACAAACGGCTGGGATGAAGAAACCATGTCCTTTGCTATTCATGCCATGTACCTGCTTGGGGAATTACGTACAGGACAAAGCCTGGATGTTGTCCTGCAAATATTCCGTCAGAGGGAAGAATTTCTTGCGTTCTGGTTCAGTGACTTTATCACAGATAACCTTTGGGAACCGTTGTATAATATAGCCGGTAATCAAACAGAAAAATTAAAAGGCTTTGTACTCGAGCCAAACCGGTTTACCTTTATCCGCTCAGAGGTATCAAATACCCTAAGCCAGATAGCTTATCATCATCCGGAACGAAGAGATGAAGTGATCTGTTGGTACAAGGACGTTTTTCAGTTTTTTATAAAATGCAAAATTGAAGATAATGTAATTGACAGCGATACCATTGCATTGATGATCAGTGATGTGATTCATTTAAATGCAGATTCCCTGACACCAGAGATTGAAAAACTGTATGAACTGGGTTATGTATCTATTGGTATATCCGGTGACCTTCAATCAGTACTAAAAGATTTGAAGGCCCAGCCAGAATATGATCATAAAAATGAATTATTGAATATTTACGACAGATATAATAAAATAACAACTACCTGGGCAGGATATACAGATGATGATGACGATGAAATAATGTACGACGATTTTGATGATTATGAAGATATTCCTGAAATGTTGCCTGTACGCAAAGAACCCAAAATCGGTCGTAATGATCCATGTCCATGTGGAAGCGGGAAAAAATATAAAAAGTGTTGTATGAATAAGGATAAATAATGAATGCAGCAACAATAGTCAATAAAGTATGGTCATACTGCAACGTCCTCAGGGATGATGGAGTAAGCTATGGCGATTACTTAGAGCAACTTACCTATCTTCTCTTCCTGAAAATGGCAGACGAGTATTCAAAATCACCGTATAACCGGGAAATTGGTATACCGGAAGAGTATAATTGGGAAAGCCTGCGAACCAAACGTGGAAGTGAACTGGACGCTCATTATGTCACATTGCTACGGGAGTTGGGCAAACA
>JAGLWB010000186.1 GCA_023133655.1 Bacteroidales bacterium | reverse complement strand
CATAAGGCAATTGAGTCCTCACATGCTCAATATGATTACATGAGCTAGCCAAAGAACTCAAAATAGTAGTATCAGAAATTGGCGAGCAGTGATCACCAAGTACCGATCCTGCTAAAACACTTGAAACAACTATATAGAATATCCTCATCGATTCATGATACTCAAGTCCAAATTGTTGAGTTAACAGCCAACAAGAAGGAAGAACCAGTGGATATAAAATAGCCATGGTCCCCCAGGATGACCCGGTAGAAAAAGCAACAAAGGCAGCTAAAATAAAAGTTATTGAAGGAATGAGGAAAGGAGACATCCTGAAATCAACAAGAATTTTTGAAATAAATTCTGCAGTATGCAAATGTTGCGTTATTAAGGCGATTGACCATGCCAAAACAAGGATCAGAATCGCTGTAAGCATCGTTTTAAAACCCTTAACCAAGCTATCAATGCTATCCTTTAAAGTAAGTACCCGTTGCGATATGGTCAAAACAAGGGCAACAAGGGTTCCTGCCAGGGACGACCAGAGCAGGGCCTTATACGAATCAGCATTACCAATAATCTGAGAAATATTCTTCGCAAAACCAATATCGGTTTCCCAACCTACCTCCTGCAACCCGGTGCTGACTAGCCCAATAATTGTTCCCAAAACTACTACTACAACAGGAATTACAGCATTAAACCACCGTGCTTTAATATCTTTAGATATTTTCATTTCACCCAGATTGTCAGCAAAAGAATGGGTGTCATTTTGTATTTGTCCTGACTCTCCTTTCCTGGCTTTTGCTTCAGCTGACGCCATCGGGCCAAAATCCCTATCCAAATAAACCAGGATCAAAATAAACAACAAAGCAAGTATCGGATAAAATGCATACCCTAACGAGTGAATAAATACACCGTATGCACTTTCATTTAACCCCAGTGTATTGATTCCATCCTGAATATAACTTAATTCAGCGCCTATCCATGTAGTTACAAATGCAATAGCGGCAATGGGTGCAGCAGTTGAGTCGACAATATAACTCAGCTTCTCTCTTGATATCTTCAGCTTATCAGTAATCGGGCGCATAGTATTACCAACAACAAGGGTATTAGCATAATCGTCAAAGAAAATAAATATCCCGAGTAACCAGGTGATAAATTGCCCGGAACGGGGACCTTTAGCATACCTTGATAATATATTGACAACTCCTTTCATTCCTCCGTTTCGAGTGATTAGATTAACCATAGCTCCAATCATCATGGAAAAAATAATAATGGATAGATGTCCTGTGTCCATCAACGATTGAAGAATATACGTATCAACAATGGTAAGTATGCCTTTTCCTAAAGCAATAAAAACAGAATTCCCCTGGTAAAACGAAATGACCGATGTCCCAACCAACAGTCCCAAAAAAAGAGCTGTGAATACTTCTTTAAAAATCAAGGCAATCAAGATGGCAATCAATGGAGGGAGAACAGACATCCAGAGAGGTATCGGGTTAACTTCTTTTTCAAATAAATAATCACCAGCAATAATGCTAATTTCCTGCCTGGATGAAAAAGTATAAGAAAAAGAAGTGTAGCCATTTTTCAGCATACAGGTTTTCACCTCCCCATTGACCAAAAAATCGAGTTCAACGACCTCATAACGAGCTAACATTTCAGT
>JAGLWB010000185.1 GCA_023133655.1 Bacteroidales bacterium | reverse complement strand
TGATAAACGGGCAGGGATTCCAACAGCCCTGCAAAATGCCGCCAAAAGTCGTGAATGCGACCCGCACTCTCCCTCTCTTGTTTTATACGTGTTAATTGCTGAAGTGCCACCAGGAATAGCTCCTTTAATATTATCAGCAACCCATTTACTTAATCGTTTAGCCGCATCCCATGAATCATCTGAGCCATCAGTAATTTCATTGGCTTTATCAATCAGGATCTGGTCGTTTGACTCAATAAGGTTTTCAGGGTCAGTATATTTCTTTAGTGAATCACTTAATGTGTAATTATATGGGAATGCCGGGGCATTTGAACCATTATATTTTTGTTGCTCAATTTCAAACACCCCTTCGATTAAGTTATTGGTTACTGTTCCTGTAAATTTTTGCCCTGGCCCATTTAAACTTTCTGTTGTTATCCATTCTCCTGCCGATTCAACGTTGGCTTTTACTTTCATGTAGCTTATATTCTGAACATCTGGAATTATCTTATTAACCCTGGCAAACATAAGGTTCTCCAGGTCGGCTGTTTTGATCATTTTTTTAACTGAGCGGTCAGCCAGATAAATAGTCCTTCCGGATATATATATTTTCAAGGGAAAACTATTTTCATTATCAAGCCACAATTTAACTTTAGTCCCCGTAGTTTTGTTGACCTCTTCCAGCACAGTAACATCATAATTTGTTCCGGCCAATTCAATCTCTTCAACACCAACACGTGTATAATGTTTTTCGACTATCTCTCCTTTCATATCATCAAATACCTGATAACTTTTCTCTTGCTCATTACCTTTAATAAAGTCATTCATCAGGTGTGGAAAAGCGATTGGTATTTCCAGGATAACCTCCGGGGATAATTCAATTTCTTTTGGCTCCTCTCCTAAGGAAGTAAAAAATGCCATATTCCCCACAATTTTAGTAACAGTATGGATGTCGACGCCTGCAGACATCTTATGTTCACAAAAGAAAAACCTTCCTGTTTCCGGGTCAATTTGATATTGGTTATAAATAGTTATATCAATGTCGCCCCCTAAAACAGATAATTTAACGACTATTTCATCTGTAACCTGTAATAGTTCTTTGCCATTCTTTTCAATAAATGTTTTATTTGATTCAGAGTAACCACAAAGCACGCCATTTATTTCAACAGCATAATAATAGGTTTCAGATTGTTGACCAAATCCTATGCATCCCCAACTAAGGAGGGCAAGCAGGATTATCATTCTAAAAAATTTAATGTTAGTTTTCATGATTCATATTGCCTTTTAATTTATGATTATTTTTTTCAATGCATCCTGGTTGTTAAATTTTATCCTTTCGATGCCCAGCGAACAAGGTTCATAAATTTGGGGGGTGTTCCCTGCATTAAAATACTAGCTCTGAAAATACGTCCGCTTATCCAGATGGTAAAGCCAGTAAACAGGATTACCCCGATTAACCCAACAACAGGTTGCCATACCGGAATACTAACCGGGGTTGCCATGCGTACAACCATTAGCATTGGGGTAAATGGAGGTATTAATGACAATCCTGTTGAAAAACTACTCAATGGGTCTTTCAACATAGGAAACATAACGAACATGGGGATCAAAACGGGTATCATTGCCGGAAACTGTAATGATTGAGCATCTTTTGAATTATCGCATGCTGCCCCCAGCGCAATCATAATAGAGCCAATCATCATTATATTCAATAATAAAAAAGTAAAAAACCAGGGAAGTAAATGATAAGGAACAGAATCAGCAAAGCCCATTTGAGTAGCTGTGATTGCCCCCCCGAATATATAAACCCCTGATCCAATCAACGAAACCAAAATACTTCCAAGTAGTTTACTGGTTATAAACTGGAAAGGGGTTACTGATCCAAGGATCACTTCTGCTATCCGTTCTATTTTTTCTTCCATAACAGCACTTAATAACGGCACAGTAAACATCATTACTATCATGAACATGATCATCATAAAAATGTACGGGACAGCAATGGCATCGCCTATATTGCTTCTTTTGGCTTCATTCACCTCACCGGTTTCCTGGTTCAGGCTAAGCAGGCCCATCCCTTCAACCCTAATCCCGAAAAACAGGTCTCTCGATAATTCACTGTCAATATCCAGTTCAGCAACCCTTAATTGCCTTAGCTGGTTGTTTATCGTAATTGAGAACCAGTCACGAACATCATCCACAAATGAATTTTCGGCATAATACATAATGCGAAACTTCTCATTATCTTCACCTGGATGAAGTATTTCCGGTCCTATTTCAATAAAGGCATGTAATTCTCTGTTTCTTACTCTGTTTGAAAGACTTAATCTTTGTTGCCTGAGGTCTTCCTTTGCAGGTTCAATTATTTCAAGAATATATGCAGGCCTGATTCTTTCTCCGGTTTCCTCATCGAAAATTACCTGATTTCTTTCATCTAAAACCTCCGATAATGGTTCCACCATAATTCCTGAATGATCAATAACAGCAATCATTTTATCACTAACATCAACTTTATCTTCGGTTAACTTAATTACAAAGAAGCTACCTCCCATGAGGATTGGGGCAATAATAAGGCCAATCAGGAAGCTTTTTGAACGGACTGATGTTATAAATTCACGTTTTGTGAGAATAAATATTTTACGCATTTTTTACCTCCTTTTCTTCAGGTCCTGCAATTCTTATGAATATTTCGTTTAAAGATGGTTTGGCTGTTTCGAATTTCGACACATAGGTTTTTGATAGGATTGACCTGATAATATTTTGTGAATCAGCTTCGGGCGAAATTCGTATTTCCTGCATTTGTCCAAAATCATTAACCTTCTCGATTCCTGGAATATTTTGAAGAGTAGCGTATCCGCCTTCTGTTTGAATCCGAATGGTATCGGTTCCAAATTTATCCTGAATGGATGACAGGGTCCCGTCAAGTACTTTTTTCCCTTTGTGTATCATAAAAATATAATCACACATTTTTTCTGCTACACCCATGTCATGTGTACTAAACACAATAGTGGCTCCATCCGACCGGAGTTCAAGGATAGCAGCCTTAAGTACTTCAGTATTAACCGGATCGAGTCCGCTAAAGGGTTCATCCAGGATAATTATTTCAGGCCGGTCTATGATGGTTACAATGAACTGAATTTTTTGGCTCATACCCTTGCTAAGAGTTTCTACCTTTTTGTTAGCCCAGTCTGTAAGGTCAAATTTATTAAGCCAATAATTGATTTCCTGGTTTATGTTGTTTGCGTTTTTTAATGATGCATGAAATCGTAAAATTTCTCTGACTTTCATCTTTTTATATAAACCTCGTTCCTCCGGCAGATAACCAACATTATTAATCCGGCTTCCGGAGTGCTCCCTTCCGAATAGCTTTATAACACCACTATCCGGATAAAAGATATTCATCATCATTCGTATTGTAGTTGTTTTACCGGAGCCATTTGGACCGATGAAACCATAAATACTTCCTTTCGGGACCGACAATGATAAATCATCAACAGCTCTATGGTTGTTAAATGTCTTTGTTATATTCAGTAATTCTATTGTATTCATTTGATTGGTATAATTCATTTTTTTTACTTTTCCTTGATGATCATCACTCTTTGCTAAGCTATAAAATTGTTTAAATTTGGACATTTCTTAAAGTTCAATTTTCATATACTTCATAATTTATGAACTATGCAAAACTATATCAAGAATAAGTCAAAAGCAAGTTTTTTTTCAATTATTTTTTAATTTATTTTCTAATTATATGTTTATCAGTATTTTACAGATTTCTATTTTTATTACTGCTATATATTGAATGCAATAATATTTTATCTTTGTACATAATTCCTAATTACTTGATTCTATAAACTTCATAATTAACTGAATAACAGTTACTCTTATGGCGATTATTTTATGAAAAAAGAACAAAACAAGGCTTCAACAAACTTCGTAATAAAGCGCATTATCAATGAGGAAAGCCTTGGAGGATTACTTCTGATCGGTGTCATTATCATTGCTGTTATTTGGGCAAACTCCCGTTTTTTCGAATTTTATCATTATTTATGGCATGAGCTGCAAGTTGGTTTCTCGGCTGGGAGCTGGGAGCTGAAAGAATCACTTCATTATTGGATCAACGACGGACTGATGGCTTTGTTTTTTTTCACGATAGGGTTGGAGATCAAACGGGAAGTGTTGGCAGGGGAGCTTTCTTCCATAAAAAAAGCCAGTCTACCATTAATGGCCGCTTTGGGTGGAATGATCGTTCCTGCTACTATTTATGCTATTCTCAATTACAACAATCCTGAATACATCCATGGTTGGGGAATACCCATGGCTACCGACATCGCTTTTTCTCTTGGTTTGATGGCTTTACTTGGTAAAAGGGTGAATATTAATCTAAAAATATTCCTCATGGCCCTGGCTATTGCCGATGACCTGGGTGCAATACTCGTAATTGCTATCTTCTATACAGACTCTATCGACTATTTGGAGCTACTCCAGGCGGCTGTTTTTTTAATAATTCTAATCGGAGCCAATAGAATTGGAGTGCGAAGAACAACATTTTATGCTGTAATTGGTTTTGCCGGCGTTTGGCTTGCAATTTTGTATTCAGGTGTACATGCTACCATTGCCGGTGTATTGATTGCAATGACTATCCCTGTAAAAGCAAAGGTTTCAGAAATCAGTTATATGGACAGATTATGTGAAATTACTTCCAAATTTGAAAAAGAAAAGCCCAATAAATCAAGTTTGTTAACAAAAAACCAGGCCCGTCTTATGAGCGACATTGAAGACCTCACTGCTGACGCGAACACACCTCTTCAGAAACTGGAACATGCCCTCCATCCTGTAACAGTGTTTTTCATTCTTCCGCTTTTTGCCCTTGCTAACGCAGGTGTTCATGTTGAGGGAAATATCTTAAACTTATTATTTCACCCAATATCTGTAGGTGTTATTTTAGGCCTGATGATTGGAAAATTCCTTGGCATTTCATTGTTTTCCAGGATTATGGTATGGTTTAAACTCGCATCATTACCCGAAGGCGTTACCTGGAAGCAAATTTATGGCGTTGGATTTTTGGCAGGCATTGGATTTACAATGTCTATTTTTATCTCTGAATTGGCATTTGTTTCAGAAGAATTTGTCCAAATTGCCAAGGTGGGAATTTTTGTAGCTTCCTTTCTTAGTAGCATTATCGGAATGACTATATTGGGCCTGGGTAGAAAAAAATAGTTTTAGCCCTGGTAGGTTAGGTTGCAAAATACACCCTTCTATATATAAGTTATATATTTGCAATTATTCATAAATATCTTAATTCTATGATACGAAAAAACAGATGGCATTTTATTGCCACGATGATTATTCCGGTTTTATGGGTATCTATAACCCTCATATCCTGTAAAGAAAAAAAAGCTGTTGAAATTCCACCACCTGAAATACCGGTAGTGAAAGTCTTGCAACAGGATGTTCCAATTTTTAAAGAATTTGTCGGCCAGGTTTACGGTGAAAAAGATATTCCTATCCGGGCCAGGGTTGAAGGCTTTCTGGAGGGAATCCACTTTCTGGAAGGGTTAACTGTAACTAAAGGTCAACTTTTATATACTATTGACCCTCAGCCATTTGAAGCCAAAGTGAACGCACAACAAAGCCGGGTCGCCGAAGCAGAAACTATGCTGGTAAAAGCAAAGAGTGATTTGGACAGGTACAAACCTCTTGCTGAACTTAATGCAGTAAGTCAGAGTGACCTGGATGCTGCACAAGCCCAATACGACGCCGAAATGTCATCTGTTGCAGCAGCAAAAGCAAACTTGTTGTCTGCTCAAATTGAGTTAGGGTATACACGTATTTTCTCACCTATAAATGGTGTAATTGGAAGAACGCAAGCGAGAGTGGGTGATTTTGTTGGTCGTGAACCTAACCCTGTTATATTAAATACGGTCTCCAAAACAGACAATGTTTACGTGTTATTCTATTTAACAGAATCTGAATATTTATATCTCTCCCGCGAACTTTCCAGGGAAATAAGAGATGGAATCCAAGATGGAAACATAGAAGGAGAAAAAGCCAGGTTGCAACTAATTTTATCAGACGGGTCTGTTTATGAACACACAGGAACAGTTGATTTTATTGACAGAAGCATTGATGCCACCACCGGCTCTATTCTAATCCAGGCCACATTTCCTAATCCTGACTTTTTATTACGCCCCGGCCTCTATGCAAAAGTAAAAGTAGATGTCAGGACTGTCAAAAACGGATTATTAATTCCTCAGCGATGTGTTATGGAGCTGCAAGGACAATACTCAGTTTATGTCGTTAATGAGAGCAATATAGTTGAGTCGCGCCAAATTACCACCGGACCTACAATTGATGATTATTGGTTGATAACCGGCGGCCTTAAGCCAGAAGAAAAAATTGTTATCGATGGGTTACAAAAGGTCAAATCAGGCATTGAGATTACACCTGTTGTTACCGAGTTTAAGAGTCAATTTGCACCACAATAATATTTAGATTATGTCAGCAGAAGATAAAGGGAACTTTTTTGTTCACAGGCCAATTGTGGCGATGGTCATTGCTATTGTGATTGTAATTGTTGGAGCAGTTTCGATGATTGGCCTGCCCATTGAGCAATATCCTAACCTTACCCCTCCAATTGTACAGGTTAGAGGAAACTATACAGGCGCAAATGCTATTAATGTGGAAGAATCTGTTGCAACCCCACTTGAACAGCAGATCAATGGAGTAGATAATATGATCTACATGAAATCGACCAATTCAAATGATGGCTCAATGGTAATTGATATCTCGTTTGATATTGGAACAGATCCGGATATGAATACCGTACTTGCACAAAACAGGGTTTCTGCAGCCACCGCTAAATTGCCCGAACCAGTTAAAAAATTGGGTGTTACTACCGAGAAATCATTGCCAAATATTTTAATGCTTATAACCTTAACTTCAGATGGAAGATACGACCAGGACTTTCTTGGGAACTATGCACTGATTAATATAAAGGACCAACTTGCCAGGACCAAAGGAATTGGAAGGGTAAATGTGTTAGGGGCGTCCGATTATTCAATGCGGATATGGGTTAAGCCTGATCGGTTATCGCAAATGGGTATTACAGTTCCTGAAATAATAGAGGCCATTAATGAACAGAATATTATTGTCCCGGGAGGTAAGTTTGGTGCTGAACCAGCTCCTGCGGGTACAGAATTTACATATACTGTCAGGTTACCGGAAAGATTTAGTTCACCAAAAGCTTTTGGCGAGATAGTTGTCAGGACCCAGTCTGATGGATCGCAAGTAAAGCTAAAAGATATAGCAACGATCAAT
>JAGLWB010000184.1 GCA_023133655.1 Bacteroidales bacterium | reverse complement strand
ATATTATTCCCATTAATTTCAACGTTTCCTTCTATTTCAGTACAACCAGGATAGTTAGTTTGGAAATTGTCTATTTGTGTCTGATAATTGAAGGTGATGCCCTCTGGAAGGCATGATTGAGATGATGCTGTTCCATAATTGAGAAACAAAATAAAAGTAATAAGCGCTAAGTTTTTCATGATTATTTAGCTTTAGAGCAAGAAATATTTCAATTCTGTTTTAAGATGCTAAGATACAATATATTTAAGGTAAAGTCAAGTGTTAAAAAAACACTATCCTCTGGTAAGACCAAGCCTGTAAAATAAATCAAAAATAATGACACAATCCGCAGCTAAAAACGACCCGGAATTACGGCTGTATGATGATAGATAGGTTGAGGAGGAGAAAAAACAGGGTAAAGTTTCTTTACTGTTTATACCAACACTTTATACGGCAAATAAAATCTCACAAAAACAGGGTTTCCTTTGTTATATCCCGGGATCCATCGGGGCATTCTTTTAACAACGTCAATAATACAATTTGCAACTTCTTCAGAAAAACTATTCTCTACTTTAAAATCCGACAAGATTCCATTCGGATTTACAAGAAAACTTATATACACGGTTTCCCTTTCTCCACTATCAACTAATTCTTGAGGAATAGTAATATTGTTACTGATAAATTTCAACATCTTTGCCTCACCATACCTGTATTCCGGAGGTGAATCAACAATTACCACAGTATCAGGAGCTTTAATTATTTTCCCTGATGTATTGATGTATTCCCATGATTCCAAAACAGGTTTCCCTGATGAAAACTCACCTTTTGCAACCAGATTTTTGTTTGCATTATAAAATTTCCATGATCCATCTTCAAGATCATTTTTATAATTACCTGTTGACTCTAATTTCCCATTATTATGATAATATTTCCATATACCATCCCGTAAACCCCTGTTAAACTGTCCTTCTATAAATATATTCTTGTCCTTATACCTGATAAAATCACCAAATAGCGTATCATTTCTGTAATTGTTAATACTATTTAGCTCTCCATCTTGTGAGTAAGATTCAAGGAGTCCATGAAGTTTTCCATCAAGATAATGGGCAATAAATTTTATTTCACCGTTGGGGTAATCGTATTCCCATCTCCCCTGTTCCATGCCAGCACACATGTTACCGGAACACTTGGATTTTTTATCGTAATTCAGGGTAACATATTCTTCTTCAATCCATGAAGTCCGGTAATATGTAAATGAATTTTCAATTATTTGATCTGCATAAAATCTATTCTCATTTGGTATATAAAAGTGTTCAACATCTTCATGACGATACGTTTGACGTTCAGTACTGCCAGTTAACCTGATATTTGAATCATTATTTATAGTTATACAAAAAGGCATATTAAAATTATTACCAACATTGATCCATTTGTATTTCAGTGAAAGCGTATTATTAACAATTGAAAAACTATATTCTAATACAGGAGGCTCATCATTATATAAAAACGTATGAAAAAAATCGGTATAATCCGTTTTCGTATATTCATGTACAATATTTACAAAATCATCTGTGCATGTTATTTTAAATTTGTATCTGTTGTAATAGTCTTTAATGATTTTCATGAACAGGCTATCATTATCAAGATTACACCTTAGATTGTGTAACATTGCAGCCCCTTTATGGTAAATATCATTACCAAGAAATGTATTATCGTTAACATCTCTTAATCCTACAATTGGCCAAAGGTTATAAATCGTTTTCATGGTTTCTGCAACAGCATTAATATATTCCGCATATCCAAATTGTTTTTCTATAAACAGATGCTCGGCATAAGTTGCAAAACCTTCGTTAATCCAGGCATCGGCCATATCGCCTATAGCTACGGCATTTCCCCACCACTCATGGGCTGTTTCATGTACAACAAGATAATCATATTCAGTATTTTTATAATTCCTGCGTTGCTTTTTTCCATAATCATCCCCAATAGCAATGGCACTTTGATGCTCCATACCGGCATATGGAGCCTCAATCATTGCCATCCCATCATTTTTAAATGGATATTCTCCAAAAAGATCTTCAAAAACAGCTACTACATCTTTGGTCTGCGTGTAATACTTTTTGGCTTTTTTAAGGTTATGGCGCTGGACATAATAATCTATAATAAAGGAACCATTAATGCTTTCGAAAGTTTCATTAAAGTTTACAAACTCCCCAATATATAAGGTAACATTATAATTATTAATGGGGTAACTGACAAACCACTGGTAATTTATGAATCTTTCATCAACCTTTTTAATTGATCTTAAGTTGCCATTTGAGATGCCCATATAACCATCCGGAACAATTAAATTTATCAGCACCGAATCGGGTTTGTCGGATAAATGATCTTTGTTTGGCCACCATGAACTTGCCCCAAGATGTTCGCATGCAACGCCAATCCAATCCTTCTTTTTACTCTTTTTCCAAACGAAACCTCCATTCCAGGGCGGATCGGGAGCTTCCCTCGGAGTGCCGGAATATTCAACAGTAATTATATGGTTCTCACCCGGTTTTAATTCTTTTTTAAAGTCTATAAATATTGCATTGTGTATTCTTTTATAATCGAGGTCGTTTCCATTATGAGTGATAGCATGAATGGTATAATTTGAAAACAGGTCAATTTGAATTCTGCTTGTATTTTCAGTTATAACGAAATAAATCCTGTTGATGCCTTCAATCATTTTATTTTCCGGAAGAATTTTAACTGTCAGATCATAATAATAAACATCAAAACAGGTTCTTTCCGGCCTTAAAGCCCCTCGCAGCGAATCTTTCAAAGCAAACAGAGGTTTAAAACCGCTTGCCGAATCAAGTTTAATATCCGGGAGATATAATTCTGCCAGTTGTTCAGCGAGATAGCCTTTATTAAGAATCATTTTTATAGATTCCGTTTCTTCAGTAAATCCTCTTAATTGAGCCAGTCTTAAATCTTTTTTGCCTGCTTTGTAATCATTCAACATTAACTTTGCATAGCCCCGTAAAAAATACATCCTTGAATCAAATGGATTATCCATTATATAGGAATTCATTTCATATATAGCTTCATAATACTTCTTTTGATAGAGAATGTCAATGATCTTTTGCTGGCATTCTTTAGCATCAGGATTTTGAGCAACTACTCCTTTTATGATCAATAGGAAACCGATAACATATATTTTTTTTGTGTTTAATAGCATACGTGCATAACGGTTGGTCTGCAGCCGCTGTGTGCGGACTTTACCTGAGTTATCGTTTGTATTAATTTTGTCTTCATTAAATCTCTATTCCGTTTACCTTGAATTATAACCGGCCTGTCGAGGCTGCAGGCAGGTTATGGCGCGATAAATTTTAATTTTTCAATAATTCTTTTATTGATATTTATGGGTAAGAACCTTATTAAATAATTATCCTTTACTTTAAAAACTTCAGGTTGGACAGTTAACCTAGGCGTTTTATCCGGTGGATACTTCATCTTTAAACTATCATTTACCCACCTGCATTCCTCAGTTAAAAGAAATAATGAGTCTCTCTTATATTCCCATTTTCCTGTTATTATAAATGGGTATTTTGTATAAACAAAGGAAGAATCCGAATTAAGAATTAAGCTTTTTGCACTGCAATTGATACCTCTAACACCTTGAAAAACATACCGGAATCCCATTTCAACACGACTTATCCTACTAAATTCATATGTTCCCGTTTTAATGATATCGGCAGATTCACAGCCAAAAATAATGAGAATTAAAATATATACAAAAAGAATTCTATGATTCATATTCTTGATTTAGATCCGTTTTTGAATTTAATGCACCATAATTCGATTGTAAATATAGCTTAATTTCCTCTTTATTGATTTTATAAAACCTTAAAGGGATGACATCCTTCGCTGAAGGATGTCATCCCTTTTTCAAAGTAGCCATTCAAATAACTTGTCAGGGTCGAAAAATCCTGACAGAGTGGATCTACCTGCAAACAATAAACTTCTTCATACTATTTTGCTCACCGCATTGAACCTTCATCACGTAAACACCAGGACACAATGATTTAGTATTTGTGGTAACAGTGTGTTCCCCTTCAGGGTATGTTTGAGAAGGAAGTTTCATTACACATTTACCGGCCAAATTATATATCTCAACGGAAACATCAAAAGGACGTGATAAATTGAACCTGCAACTTAATTGATCATTTGCCGGATTTGGATAACAATCAATTACAAATTGTTTGTCATGTAGTTTTTCAAAATACCCTACCTGGGTAGAATCCCCGAAAACTTTCAATTGAAAATCTTCTATTCCCAGCAGATATCCATCATTATAAAATATTCCATTTGCTGCAACGCTATCAACTTTTTGTTTTAAAACCGGGTTAGAGAGATCAGAAACATCAAGAATATAAATTGCCGCGTCTATATCAAGATAAGGCCGGCTACAGTAAATCAGGTTATCGCCAACACATTGCAAGTCAGTCCCCCAATCCTCATAAGTTATCACATGTTGCGGGTTGGTCAGATCAGTGATATCAAACACTTCGATACCTCCTCCTGACATACTAACATAGCCTGAAATAAATGCCTTCCCTGAGCCAACAGTAATTTCACCCGCAAATGCCATAGGGTAATACCCAACCTCCGCGGGATTGGTCGGGTCTTCCAAATCAAATATCTGAAATCCGCCCCAATATCCAGCAACAAAAAGATGGTGCTTATAAACCTCAATACCAGTGCTCCAGTCATTAACAGCAAGTTCTCCTTCATATATTGGGTTGGATGGGTCACTTACATCAATGATGTAAATATCATCAAACCCATCACCACCGAAATAAATATAATCCTGGTATTTAGCTATCGACATTGAAGACTCTATCTCAGCATAGCCAGAAACTTCAAAAATCCCAATTTGAACAGGGATTTCAGGATCACTTATATCAAGGATGATCAAACCGACATCAGCACGCACATACGCATATTCAAGGTCAACGATAACCTTTTTGATACATGTTCCCTGCAGACATTCAGAAACACACACTGGGAGGTATGGGTCACCCATATCAACGATCTTCAGACCACTGTATCCATTAGCAATATAGGCATACTGATTGAACTTATAAACTGATTGCGCCTTGCTGGTAATATATTCAGATTTCAGGATAATGTTTTGAGGGTTCTCAATATTAAACAGCCCCACGCCAAGATACGTATCATAATCATAACCAATTGAAACGGCAGCAATGCTGTCTGAAACACATATGGCGTCCCCAATATATTCATACATACCAGCCAGTTGAGGATTAAAAGGATCTGTAACATCAATGATTCTCAGGTCATCATACGTGATAATGTAGGATTTTTCATTTTGAACCTTCATATCCCGGGCCCAGGTTGGCGAAAAGGAATATTCACTTAACAATACCGGTTCGGTGGGATCCTGAACATTGTAAATCTCAAGATGACTACCGGATATGTAAACCAGATCATTAATTTTATCGATCGATCCTTTTGTATGATCATAATCTCCAATCCAGCATAGTAATTCAGGATCTAATATTTGAGTAATATCAAGAATACCAAAGTATCTCCCCTGCGTGAAAAAAACCAGACTATCCGTTATGATCATGTCTGTTGGCTTAATATCCGGTATATTGATGAGAAGTTTCGGATTATTGAGGTCAGCAATATCATAAATGCATAATCCGGAGGACATGCTAAGAAACAATAGATCATCCGTGAGGCATATGGATAAATTCTCATAATCATATCCCGTTTCAAATGTATTAACCAGCTGCGGATGATAAAGGTCAGTGATATCAAGTATGGTTACAAAAGTTTCAGAAATAGTAGAGTTTAAGATATGATGGGTAATAAATACCAATTCATCTTTAACATATATCTTCCAAATCAATCGTTCCAGGTAATAACAACTGATAAACTCCGGATGAACAGGATCGGAAATATCAAGAATTAACAAACCGGCTTCAAAACAACCAGCAAATGCTATATTGTTTACAATATAAATATCATTACATTTTCCCACATTGGCATGGCATTGACCATACAATGTAAATTCCGGAATTTCATCCCCTGAGGCTGAAACCGTAACAGAAAAGAGGAAAAGGAAAGCTATTAGATGTAAGTTTTTCATGAAAACCTATTTTTTTTAGTCGACAGTCAGCAGTCGACAGTCGGTAATCTGGAAGTTAATTTTACTGGGGAGTGTCGACTGCGGACTTGCTTCTATTTTTTAATCATCAATTTCTCCCTTATTTTACGTTGCCCTGATACCACTTCAACTAAATACATTCCCGGCTGAAGTTGTGAAATATCAATGATATTGTTTACCGGTTTCTCCAGTAGTATTATTTGACCTGTTTGATTAAAAATGATTACTTCATCTATAGTAGTTCCATCTTGGGTGGAAATAGTAAGTTGTCTGTTTGCAGGATTTGGGAAAATAGAAATCTCATCTTCAGAATTTATGCTCTCCACTGACACTGCACAAGCTTCTTCCACTTCTTCCTGGCTATTACAACCAGGGGCATTAAAATATATATGAATAATTCCGGTAGGACTGGCCAGATAATCACAAATACTTTGTACTTCACAAGTTGATAAGGAACTGTTATAAATAATGGACAAATCATCGATAGAGGTTGCGTCAATATTATCTAATCCCGTTAAACTTGTCAGGGCATCGTTTTCCCTAATAATAAGGGTTCCTCCCCCGATTGAAGTCACATTGTCCAGACCCGATAAACTTGTCAGAGCACCGTTGTTATAAATAGAAAGTTCTCCCCCGACGGAAGTCACATTATCCAGGCCCGTTAAACTTGTCAGGGCGTTTCCCCAAATCGCAAGGCCTTCCCCGATGGAAGTCACATTACCCAGCCCCGATAAACTTGTCAGGGCATAGTTGTCCCAAAATAAAATGCCTTCCCCGATGGAAGTCAAATTGTCCAAACCAGTTAAACTTGTCAGGGCAGCGTTGCAATCAATCCTAAGGCCTCCCCCGATGGAAGTCACATTGTCCAGCCCCCATAAACTTGTCAGGGCAGTGTTGTAAAAAATCCTAAGGCTTCCCACGATGGAAGTCACATTGTCCAATCCTGTTAGACTGGTCAGGGCATCATTGTTATCAATCTCAAGGAATCCCCCGATGGAAGTCACATTGTCCAATCCCGTTAAACTTGTCAGGGCAGTGTTGCATTCAATCCAAAGGTCTCCCCCGATGGAAGCCAGATTATTCAATCCTGTTAGACTGGTCAGAGCGTCGTTGTTATTAATTCCAAGCCATCCCACGATGGAAGTCACATTGTCCAATCCTGATAAACTTGTCAGGGAAGAGTTTTCTTGAATCTTAAGGTCTCCCCCGATGGAAGTCACCACACTTAACCCATTTAAGTTGGTTATATTACTTCCGCTTATCTTAACAAGCCCCTCTAATTCAGTGCAACCCGGGTAATTGATCTGGAAATCGTCAATTTCGGTTTGAGTGACAAAATAATAGTTGCCATATGGAAGGCAAGGTAAAGTAACACCACAAGCATTGGCCACCTCAGGTGGATTATTGCAGCCAGTTGCATTACTATAGATATTTACTGTTCCGTTAAGACTGACTAAGTAATCGCATATGCTTTGCACTTCACACACAGCTAAGGAATTGTTATTACAAATATATAAATTGCCGATTGAGCCCGCGTTTATATTATCCAATCCCGTTAGACTTGTCAGAGCATCGTTATAATAAATCATAAGGCCTCCCCCGATGGAAGTCACATTGTCCAATCCTGTTAGACTGGTCAGAGCGTCGTTGTTATAAATTCCAAGCCATCCCCCGATTGAAGTCACATTGTCCAGACCTGATAAACTTGTCAGGGCATCGTTGTATTCAATCAAAAGGTATCCCCCGATGGAAGCCACATTGTCCAGACCAGTTAAACTTGTCAGGGCATGGTTGGCCGAAATTTGAAGGTATCCTCCCCCGATGGAAGTCATATTTTCCAGCCCTGTTAAATTTGTCAGGGCAAGGTTGTAATGGATCAAAAGGTCTCCCCCGATGGAAGTTATATTCTCCAGTCCCGTCAAACTTGTCAGGGCATAGTTGGATTTAATCATAAGGTCTCCCCCGATGGAAGTCACATTGTCAAGACCTGTTAAACTGGTCAGAACGAAATTACCACCCCCAAAATCGCCGATCCACAGGTCTCCCCCGATGGAAGTCACATTGTCCAGCCCTGTTATACTTGTCAGGGCATAGTTGTTAACAATTTTAAGGTCTCCCCAGAAAGCTGTTAGAACATTTAATCCGTTTAAATTAGTTATATTATTCCCATTAATTTCAACGT
>JAGLWB010000183.1 GCA_023133655.1 Bacteroidales bacterium | reverse complement strand
ACTGGCTACCGGCTACCTATTTAATAATATCATCCAAAACCTCCCTGGCAGCTTCTTTATGCACCAGGATATTCATCATTTTCAGTTTGACATAATCGGGGTGAAAAAAGCGGTACCCTTTATGCGGCCCGTCGAATGCACCTGACCCGGAGTCTTTTATCAGAAACCAGTGCTCATCTTCATCAATATAATAGCCGACAACATGGATGCAATGATCATCCGTTGTGGATCTGTTTTCAAGCCGGTATTCTCTGGAGGATTCATCAATATAGAAAGATGGAATATCAAAGGTGGGAATAATAGATGCTTCTTTGTATTTGTCATGCCCGGGTTCTGAAACATCTCCACAAATGCTTACAGAATAACCATTGTCAATAGCATTTTTAGTGATAAAGAAAAAATCATCTAATGAAATGTTGTAGTAATCGTCACAATGCCACCAGTTATCCGCTTCGACAAGCTCACCTTTTTGATTGTACGTTATCTTCAAGGTGGACATAAAACTAAAATAATCAATTAATTTGAGCTGCAGAATGTCTGTCAGGTATTGTTGGGGTGTAAAGGTTTTTCCCTCAATAATTACAAATTCAGGAGGAGCCCCCATGTAGCTGCTTAAAATAGATTTGATTGTTTCTGCAACCTGGTTTTCATTCCATGCATTTGTTTCTTTAACCGACTGCAGGTAGGCATTCATCTCTTTAAACATTTCTGAATGGAAATGAAATTTTTGACCTGGCTTTGTACCCGGATATGATTTCAGGGGAATAGCGCCGTACTGTTTCATTATCCTGATAACAGCATTGGCTTCTGACCCCTGGGCAAAATAAATATTGCCTCTTTCTCTTACAAATGATTTAGCTCGTTCAACATATTCCCAGTAAACAATATACATCTCTGAGAGTTTGACCTTTTTTTCTGTTGCCCTGAAAATTTCTGACTCAAAAAATGATATTGCGGAAAAACACCAACAGGTTCCTGTATTTCCTTGAGATAGAGGTTTGTTGTGCCATACTCGCGAATACTTTTTCAGATCCGTTGGGAATGATAGATCCTTTAAGTCAACAGCAAAATATTTCCTGACTGATCGTTCATTATTTGGCGATTCAAAATCTTCATGGCTTTTTAGGATCTCGTTTTGGTAAAAACCAGGCTTCACTTCCCTGAATTCTCCAATGTCTTTTTTTTGAACATCCTGCCCAAAAGAAACAGAAAAAAGGTATGGTAAAATGGTTGCAAGAATAAATGTCTTTTTCATCATTTTTTATTGTTTTTTTAGATCATTATATTTAATCGCCCAATTTAATAAATATTAACTAATTGCTGACTGTCGGTTGCTGATTTTATTGTTCGTAATTGTACATTAAAACAACAAAACCGAACACCTATTTAGAATACGTTGAAATAGTAATATTTTATAAGTGGTTTACAAAGAGGATGTTACAATTTCTGGCACAGCTCTTGCCTCTAATGATATAGATGGTAAATAAATAATAAATCATGAAAACGATCACATCCATTCTTATATTAATTTTTTTCATCAGCGTTAATCCACTTAGCGCAGGTGTGGATTCTGTTTATGCTCATTGTAATAAAATGGCTACTAACGTATGCTTCCATTTGGAAGAAGAGATGTATATCGATGACATCCCGTTCGATACAAAAGCAGTTGCTGTATTAGCTCAACAAAACGATTCCTATATAGCTGCATTGGCTGTTGATTTTGAAATGGAAGAAGAAGAATACATTGAGGATATTCCGTTTAGGACAGCTGAAATATTTGAGCGCTGTTTGGGAAATAAACACTTGCACAAAAAAACATTGGTAACAAAATAGTAATTTTTTCTTTTCTCTATATACTGCCTTGATTTAGTGCCTAATTCTGCATGATCATTAATCCCGGGGAAACCCGGGATTTTTTTATTTTGTTTCATTTTTTTTAGCATCTTGGAGTCTGAATTTGGGATAGACTATCTTTGTCTTGTTTTTAATTGTAATTTTATAACCCAATAAAAATCTCTGTGAAGAATTTCGTTGTCTATACATCTTCTGCCGGCTCTGGAAAGACTTATACTCTTGTAAAAGAATACCTTAAAATAGTATTGGCTAATCCTGCTTCTTTCAGAAATATTTTGGCCATTACGTTTACCAATAAAGCGGCCAATGAAATGAAGTTTAGAGTGCTGCAGAATTTAAAAATCCTTAGTCAGCCTTTTGAAAATCAAGGTTTGGATACAATTAAACATCTACTTCCTGCAATTATTTCGGAAACCGACCTGGATGAAACGGTAATTGCAAAAAACGCAGAAAAAGTACTTACCCTTATATTACATCAATATTCTGATTTTGCTGTCTCAACAATTGATAGCTTTATCTACAAAATAATAAAATCATTTTCGTATGATATTCATTTGCCATTTGATTTTGATGTAGAAATGGATACTGATAAGTTGATTGCCGGAGCTGTTGATTATCTTTT
>JAGLWB010000182.1 GCA_023133655.1 Bacteroidales bacterium | reverse complement strand
CGTATATTTCTTGTGATCCTTGGTGGTAGTTTGTTTTTCGTTTTAACAAACATTTTTACTTATTATTTCATAAACCAAACATATTTCATCCCCTTTTCAATTATCATTATTGAATTTATTACCAGCATTTTCATCATGACCACTTTTCGTTTGCTGGTCAAAATCACCTATCTCGAGATCATCAATCCTTCTAAAGAAAAATCAAAAGTGATCATTTTTGGTGCTGGAGAAGCCGGGGTGATCACAAAAAGAGCCCTTGACCGGGATGCCGGTTCAAAATTAAAGGTTATTGGTTTTATTGATGACGATAAAAAGAAGGCTGGTAAGAAACTTGAAGGGGTTGACATTTTCGGACCTGAAAAAATGAAAGAGGTTTTAAGGGCGCATCAAATTGACCACCTTATCCTTTCCGTCCAAAATCTTTCTCCCGACAGGAAAAAAGAGATCATTGAAACCTGCCTTGAATACGAAACGAGGGTACTGAATGTTCCGCCTGTTGTAAAATGGATAAACGGCGAACTGAGCTTCAGCCAGATCAGAGAAATTAATATTGATGACCTGCTTGGACGGGAGGTCATTAAGTTGGATGACAAGGCGATCAGCGAAGAACTTTCAGGAAAGAATATCCTGGTTACTGGGGCTTCAGGCTCCATTGGGAGTGAAATAGCCCGTCAGGTTGCTAAGTATAAGCCAAATAAGCTAATGCTCCTCGATCAGGCAGAATCCCCTTTACATCAACTGGAGCTGGAATGTGCTGATATTTTCAGATCAAAAAACTGCGAAATTATTATAGCTGACATCTGTAATGAAGTGAGAATGGAAAAGATCTTCCATGACTTTATGCCAACTATTATTTACCATGCAGCAGCTTATAAGCATGTACCTATGATGGAGAACAACCCTGTTGAAGCGTTGCAAACAAATGTTATAGGCACCAAAATACTGGCTGATCTGGCTGTGAAATATAATGTCGGTAAATTCATCATGATCTCGACGGATAAAGCCGTTAACCCGGCCAACGTAATGGGAGCTTCCAAGAGGATTGCCGAGATGTATACGCAATCACAGAACCAACAGGATACAACCAGGTTTATTACTACCCGGTTTGGCAATGTGCTTGGCTCTAATGGCTCTGTAATACCTCTATTTAAGAAGCAAATAGCAGAGGGAGGCCCAATCACGATCACACACCCGGAGGTAACGCGTTATTTCATGACCATTCCGGAAGCAAGCCAATTGGTATTAGATGCTGGTGCTATGGGTAAAGGTGG
>JAGLWB010000181.1 GCA_023133655.1 Bacteroidales bacterium | reverse complement strand
AAGATTGAAAATGTGATGAATGATTTGATTGACGAAGGAGTTATTTCAGGTGCTGTGACATTAGTAGCGAGGCATGACAAGGTTGGGTATTTAAAAGCATTCGGTACAAAGGGAGCTGAAACAAAAGAAAAAATGGCCATTGATCAACTATTCAGAATTGCTTCTATGAGCAAAGCCATCACTACTGTTGGGGCAATGACCTTATTCGAAGAGGGATATTTCATGTTGGATGACCCCGTTTCAAAGTATATACCCGAATTCACTGAAATGAAGGTTATGGTACGGAATAAATCTGACGAAAAAGAACCCTACCAATTAGTGGATGCCACATCACCCATCACTATTCGACATTTGTTAACCCAGACATCAGGTATTACCTACAAATTTTTTGGACATCCTTATTTTTATAAACTATACAAGGAAAATAATATATCAGACGGATTGATACAAACAGACGGTAATATTGGCGATATGGTCAAACGACTGTCAAAACTTCCTCTCATGCATCAACCAGGAGAAAAGTTCACTTACGGTTTGAATACAGATGTGTTAGGTTATCTTATCGAGGTTTTTTCGGGAATGTCACTTGATCAATATTTAAAAGAAACAATATTTGATCCCTTAAACATGAATGATACCTATTTCTTTCTCCCTGATGATAAGGTCAACCGGTTAGCCACTATTAATAAGATAAACGACCAGAGAATCCTCAAGGAAGTTAATGGGGAAATAGTAAATGGTACAAATAATTATTCCTCCGATTATCAATATAATAGTTCTAAATCTTATTATTCAGGAGGAGCAGGTTTGGTTTCTACTGCAAGTGATTATTACAAGTTTCTTCAAATGCTTTTGAATAAAGGAGAACTGTATGGAAAGAGAATTCTAGGTAAGAAGACAGTTGAATTAATGACCACAGCTCAGGCTGATATTGATTATTACTGGGGAAAAGGTGAGGGTTTCGGGTTTGGTTTTTCAATATCTCAGGGACCGGGATATACTGGAAACCCCGAGAGTGAGGGAACTTATGGCTGGGCTGGCTATTTCAGTACTTATTTCTGGGTTGATCAACAGGAAAATCTCATCGGAATTATCATGACACAAACCAGGCCCTACAACTCCCCCATAGAAAGAAAATTTAGAAATATTGTATATCAGGCTATTGTGGAATAAATATAACATCTCAAGCAGAGCAAACGCGATTGCATGAAATGATGAACAGAGGATTTTAAGAAGTAGAATTTTTTATCTTGCAGATTGATATACAATGGCCGCTCAAAACAAAATAAACAAAATATTTCTCCATAAATGGAGGCCATATACATGGCTGATCATCCTCTCGTTGGCTGTTTATGCCCAGACGCTGAATTATGGTTTTTCTCCGCTTGATGATACATGGATCCTAGTTGAAAGACTTGATTATATTAAAGATCCGGGGAATATCAAGCAATTCTTCAGCACCCCTCTCCTCGGAGCAGAGAGGGATTATTACCGGCCTCTATTAACACTCTCTTTTATGGTTGATAGCATATTGGGAGAAGGGAAACCATTTTACTATCATTTAACCAATATCCTGTTACACGCTATTTGCAGCATACTGGTTTTTATTTTATTGCAAAAATTTTCTATATCCCGGTCAAAAGCTTTTTTATTCTCTCTGGTATTTGCCATTCATCCAATATTTGTCTTCAATGTAGCATGGATACCAGGACGCAATGATATTCTGATGACGATATTTCTGATCCTTTCTATGCTGTTTTTTCTTGATTATCATAAAAAGGGGAAATTAATCTGGTTTATCATTCATCTTGTTACGATGAGTCTTGCACTTCTCACCAAGGAAACATCAGTCTTAATACCTGTTGTAGCTTTACTTTATGCAATATTTTTCCCTTTCAACAAAAAATATAAGTACTTTATTACAATCTTATCGTGGATCGTATTGACAGGTAGCTGGTTTTATCTCCGTTCATTAGTATTATCAGATATTTTAGGAATCTCAGATATTCTTTCCTGGAAAACACTGGTTAATATTCTGCAATCGAATGTAATTGCTGCTGGTAAGATATTCGTTCCGGTTTTTATTACTGGTAAGTTTCCTTTATGGATCGGTATTATCTCTATTCTATTGCTTTTAGTATCAACATTCTTCATGAAAATTGAAAGAATCAAGCTTGTTTTATATGGAATAGGATGGTTTATTCTTTGTATAACTCTTCCTGCTGCTTTCAAAGGGGAATTTAATGATTGGTGGCTCTATGCAGCAATGATTGGTGTTTTTATTTTGATAGGACAGTTAAAAGTAGCATTCAGAAATGAGTACATCCCACTCTTTCTAATAATGATATTAGTAGGAATTTTTGTCGTACTGACTATACATAGGAATGAAATTTTCAAAGATGAGATTAGTTTTGCCAATTATTACCTCAGGTCTAATCCCGATAATCCAACTTCTCTCTACTTCAGAGGGGTATCGCATGCTAAAAACAAGAATCATAAAGCTGCAATCAGGGATCTCACAAAGGTGTTGGAATTAAAGCCTGGATATACCAATGCATATTATAACAGAGCTGTTAATTATTTCAGGCTAAAAGAGTTCAGAAAATCAATTGAGGACCTGAATTATGTTCTTAAAAATTCTCCACCTGTACCAGAAGATTATTACATCAGGGGAATATCATATTTCTATATTGGTGAGTTTCAGAAAGCTTATGATGATCTTACTATTTGCTTTAGGCTATCATCTCAAAATCCAATGGCGTTTTACTATATGGGTTTGTCCTGCTATGAATTGGGCAAATATGATGAAGGCCTTGACTATTTACACAAAGCAAGAGAGAGAGGGTGTGATGTAAACCCAATTGTAGTAAACAGATTCTTAGATAAGAAGATGAAGGTGGTGGATAATTAACGGTTATGAGTTTGTATCTTTGTCCCTGATCTTGTTAAGAAAAAAATAGCGAAAAAGCGCTATTACTCCGCATCACTTTCCTCATGCGATATTTATTATTACTGTATCTCCAAAATTATTGGTAGCTTTGCTATATCAAATATTACAACTATGCATATACTAAGATATATCTGTGTAACTGTAATCATTTTTATCTACGCACCGGATATTATAAACGGACAAAATTATTTTACAGACCATCCGGCACCCTCTGAAAAGTCGGTTGAAAAAACTTTTTTTGAGTATATGGACCGGTACTTGCCGGCACCGTCTGATGGCTCCTTTGACTCCTATGTTAAAAACCTCAACCCTGCCTTTTTTGAGGAATGGATAAGCTGGATCATGGAGGAAGCAATGATACCGGGCATCTCTTTATGTTTTCTTAAAGATGGCGAGTTGTACTGGAAGAAGCATCTTGGATACGCCAATCTTGATCAGAGTGCACCGGTGAACGATTCCACCCTGTTTCTTACCTGTTCCCTTTCTAAAACCATTGTGGTTACAAGCATTATGCAACTCTATGAAGCGGGATTGTTCAACCTTGATGATGACATCAATGATTATCTTCCATTTGAACTGAAAAATCCAAATTACCCGGATAGTGTCATTACCTTCCGGCACCTGATGACCCATCTGTCATCCATTAACGATGACCTAAGCATCCTGAATGGATTGGTGACCTATGGTTATGATTCTCCGATCCCTCTTGAAGAATTTTTAAGTGAATATCTTATCGAAGGTGGGATTTTTTATACACCACAAAATTACTTAATGTCCCCCCCACAAAGTGAATATAATTATTCGAATGTTGGAGCATCTTTACTAGCGTACCTTGTTGAAGTGATCTCAAAAATGGATTTTGAAGCCTATTGTCAGGAAAACATTTTTGGCCCCCTTGGCATGGAGCAAACATCTTTTCGCCTCGCAAACCTCGACACCTCCCAGATTGCCACACCATACCTCCGGCACAACGACACACTAATACCTTCACCTCATCCCGGATTTCCTGTATATCCGGCTGTAACGCTCAGAACCAGTGCCACTTACCTTTCCAGGATCTTAAGCATGTATATGAAAGGTGGCAGTTACAACCAGGTTAATATCCTGAGTGATTCCATCATCGATCTGATAACTACGCTGCAATTTCCCGAAATACTCACCGAAAAACGAATGGGTTTGATCTGGTTTTACAAGTATGGGTTCTTTAAACACGGAGGATATTTCCCGGGTGCTCAGGCGGAATATGGCTTCAGCCGGGATAAAAAATCCGGATTGGTTTGTGTCGGAAACAGTGCCAATCCGGACTGGAGCTGGTTCATGGAATTTCTTTTGCTCAGTTACGCCCATCATTATAAACCATTTTCAGTGGAAGCTATTATACTAAACGATTCAGACGATGACAATGTTCTTGAACCCGGAGAAGATGCCGGAATGGCGATTGAGATCCGTAACAACATAAATATAACCGAAATTGCTTCCAATATTGAATTAACGATAACCACCGATGATCCCAACATTAACATTGAAATCCCGGAGTCATTCATTGGAGAACTGCAATATCTTGAAACAAAAGCGAATATAGACATCCCTTTTTTAATAAATATCGGGATGAATCCTTCACCCTACACATCTACTTTTAACCTGCTCATTGAGTGGGGTGATGACCAGGTTTACCAAACAAATTTCAAACTGGAGATAGGTCAATCCGAGATCCTTCTGGTTGATGATGGAACCAGTTTTGGTGGTTTATTTATCCAACCCGATATCTGGTATGAGCATGTGCTGGATTCTCTGGGCCGGGAAGTACATCATTATGACTTGAGCTTATTCGGCGACCCAACTTATGAATTCATTTCTAATTTCCCGGTCATTATATGGTTTGCCGGATATCAAAGTGAAAATACACTGAACGAACAGAATCAGGAGGTTCTTTCGATGTTTCTCGATAATGGAGGCAAGCTATTCCTGTCAGGGCAGAACATCAGTGAAGACATCCAGGAAAGTACATTCCTTTCCGA
Organism: Bacteroidales bacterium; assembly: GCA_023133655.1. Lineage (GTDB taxonomy): Bacteria > Bacteroidota > Bacteroidia > Bacteroidales > JAGONC01 > JAGLWB01. The sequence continues at coordinate 653 of JAGLWB010000181.1, read as the reverse complement.
TTATTTACATGTTAAACATATCAATGATACTTATGAAGGGCAGGATTCAGTGTGGGGCCTGACCGGAGATCCTATCGGCGATAATATGTTATTGACATTCAACCAGGCTTATGATGCCATGTTTCAGTTTTCTATGAGTGAGCTCGAACCGGTTAATGGAGGTGAATGTGTTTTTCACTATTTTTCAACCGGTACCGATGCTGCGATTCGGTATGAAAATTCAACTTATAAAACTCTCTTTTTTGGTTTTGGATTTGAAGGGATCAACAATTTCGACCACAGGCTTGAGGTGATGCAGCGCATCTTAGGGTACTTTGATGAAACAGTAACTACAGATAATGGATCAACAGATCATAATGGGATCGATTTAAAATTGATCCCAAATCCATTTAGATCCAACACTCTATTCCGTTATTTCTTAGAAGATCCCGGTGAGGTTACTATAAAAATATTTGACCTGAATGGCCGCAATATACAGACGATCATTGAGGAACAGCAACCGGCAGGGGCACACAGCATATCGTTTGAAGCAGATGAACTTCCATCAGGTATTTATTTTTATAGTTTCAGGAGTGGTAGTTTTGAACGATCCGGTAAGTTGATTATCATGCCCTAATCCAGGCGGTAATGGCTCATACTTTCGCTTCTCGCTT
>JAGLWB010000180.1 GCA_023133655.1 Bacteroidales bacterium | reverse complement strand
TTTTGGCTGTCAGGTGTTACACCTGACAGCACGGCAAAGTATTTTTAACCCTGTAGTGTAAACTTGATAGGCATATTAAACTGAACCCTGACCGGTTTTCCTCTCTGTTTTCCAGGATTCCATCTTGGCATGGATTCGATAACCCGGATTGCCTCTTCATCACAACCTCCGCCGATACCTCTTAGTATACTAACATGACTAATGCTGCCATTGGGCTCAACCACAAAGGTAACATAAACAGTTCCCTGAATACCACTCTCACGTGCCATTTGGGGATATTTAATGTTTTTCTGTAAAAACTTTATTCTCTCTATATCACCGCCCGGAAAGCCGGGTTGCTCTTCAACGACGGTAAAAATCTCCGCTTCAACAATCTCTTCTTCGTCAATATCAACAGGAATATATTCTTCAATCTCAGTTTCCTCATCGGCTTCGGCATCGATGATAATTTCATCTTCAATTTCAACATCGTCTTCCACAATATTCAGGATTGTAGTTTGTGGTGGGGGCTTGGGTGCGGGTGGCTTAACCTTTTGCTCTGTTTGAATGACAATCTCCTCGACCATGTCGGCATCTTCCCTCGTATCCATCTCAAATTCTATTTTTTCATAGCTCTTTATTTCAAATGCAAAAAGAATGACCGACAAAGCGATTATCATCCCGATCTGAATAAAGATAGTTCTTTTACCTTCAAGGTCCGCTTTTTGTGACTTTTTCGGCTCCATAATAAAAGGATTTAATAAATTAATAAATACGATAACTCCCTTAAAACTCCAAGGGCTGCTAAATTACAAAATTCTTCTTAATAATTCAATTACTATATACATTTATAGTATAAAATAACCAAAAATCATGCCCAAATAATGGCTATTCATTCACTATTTCCTGATACTGTACGGCATTTAAAAGGTCGTCCAGTTCATCAGGGGAATTTATCCTGACCTTAATGATCCATCCTTCACCATATGGATCCTGGTTAATAAGCTCAGGTTTATCTTCCAGCCCTTCATTAAATTCGATGACATCTCCAGCAACGGGCATAAACAAGTCAGATACAGTTTTAACAGCTTCAATGGTGCCAAATGTGTCTTGCCTGCCCAGGGCTTCCCCAACAGTTTCAACTTCTATAAAAACAATATCGCCTAGTTCTTTCTGGGCAAAATCCGTCACCCCAATAACAGCCTGGTCCCCTTCAATTCGTACCCACTCATGGTCATTTGAATACTTAAGATTATTTGGTATATTCATGGTATTGATTTTATTTATATAAAAAGCAAAAATAAAAAAAAGATAATAGGCAACCGTAAAAAGATAAAAAAATAAACTTTTTCAGGATGAAATTCAGTCTGATTAGGAGCACAAGCTGGAATCTGTAGATATTTTGAAAAGGAGGTCAGAATATGCAGTTATTGTGTGAGTGTAAAACGAAGGCTAATACCGCCTCGTGTTGTGGAATTTCTAAACTGATTTGAGGTATAAGGGTTATTGATAGTTTTATCAAAGAAAAGACGAATATTGAAGCGTTGGTTGATCATATAGTCAGCTGACCAGTTAAGCGTAAATACTTTTTGTCCGGCTGACACAAGGTTATAAACCTCATCAATACGTCTCAGGGTTGTTTTATTATTTTTAATGGATAAATCGAGTCTTACGTTTAAGTCACTTTTTAGCTTGGTTTTTCCTCCACCCCCTCCAATAGAAGCAATCATAAACTCAACATTTTTAAACCTGTAGCCAATACCAAACACAAACTCATTACTCGTAACCTCAGTTAGCTGGTTATTTACAAAGCTTAATGACAAATTACGGCTACGGCGAAGTTCCAGCCGGGTAAGCAAGCTATTATGCCACGTCATATCAAAATTGATAAGGGGAGCAAACTGTTCGGTAATTGATATCAGGTCAATACGATGTTGGGGGATGTAATTCCCGGAATTATCAAATGTTGACGGGTTATCCGGAAACTCCTGATTTTCGGCGTATTGGAGATTTGTAACAAATGATGAAACACTATAAATTGAACGATACGCATGCGTAATGTTAACATTCTTGAAAAATTTCTTAAAGAAATCAATCTTATTCAATCCATTATAAGTCAATCGCCAGTTTGGAAAGGGTATGGCTGGGAATGGGTTGAGTAATATTTTCTCCGGAGTAGACCCTGAGTATGCTGCTAAAAACGAGGGCATAAGAACCTGAGCTGATGAAGGGCCATATCCATCAGGGAAACCGGTAGAGTCGTTATATTGACCATTCCAGTTAGGGTTTTCACGGGCCAGACGATCAGCTACTTCAAATCTGTTATCAAGAAAAACTTCAAACACAGGCGAAATATTATCCTCAACATCCTTCTTAAATGCAGTTTTTATCAACAAATATGACATGGTAAAGTTCCCTCTGTCCATTGGTGAGAAGACACCAAAAACACCGGTAGAATCTGCTTTAAAGTACTCTTCATGGTTAAGGGATTTACTCCAGTTTCCGGTAACCTCAATCCTGAAATCTCTAAAGAACTCAATATTTGAGCGGTAAGTAATATCCCTGCTGTTTCTTACCAGGTAAGGAGTATTTAACCTTGGATCATTGGTTATCCATCCATTTTCAACGGCCTTGTTTCTAATATCATCCTGCATCCCAAACACAAAACCCCACCCCGGGGCCATGTCGCCCCATGACATGCCCATAAAATCTGGTTCAGGGATAAATCCCGGCAAAGCGGTTCCATTGTTCTCTGTATAATTAACATTAAAATCTTTTACAGCTGTAACAATACGAACCAGGCCTTCGCCAATGATCTTAAAATAATTAACACTTGGTTTTTTGTCAGTGGAATCATTTTCATTTTGAGGCTGTGTTTCTCCCCTACGTGATCCATTCTTTTGAATATTTTGTCTTCCTCTCTGAGTTGGCTGATTAATCCTTTTAATAAATCCTACTTTATTATAAAGGTTGGAAAGCCTCAACATGGTATTCAGTGTCATCAACTGGGAATTCTCAATGGTATTACCCATAATTTGTTGAATAGACCGTGGCGAAGAGACCCACCGGTAAACCGAATTATATCTAAAAGTAACATTAGTCCAGTCGAGTAGAGGAAGTTTATTTACAGGTACATTATAATTGATATTAAAGTTATGGGTAAAAACATCCATTGATCCTCCGCCTAATATTTCCGACCAGATCGAATCTTTATAGGTGGCCCAGCCTGGCGATTCTTTGTCGATCCTGCCGGGGGGTTCGCCGATATAGGCGTTAGCAGTAGATGAATAATCTAGCTTTAAGTTACGAGACAAGTCAAATTTCAGGTCCAGAACCCTGATCCAATCCCATTTTTTATAATAGGTTGGCTCAATTAGGATCAGGGATGTGCTTTTGTTCCTAAGCTTTCGCTCGGTATATTGCCTGTTCATGTCTGTTCTATAACTAAACAGTTTGGGCAGGTAGTAGAAGTTAAAATCTTTGATCAGCTTTAAAGACTTGGATCTTAATTTAGAAAATGGAGCAACATTATTTGGCGTATACGAAAATGTGTACCCCAATCCTCCGCGAATTTTTTTCTGTATATCGTATTCAATATCTTCGCTTCTATTTAATATTTCCTGGAAAGCATACGTAAAGTTAAAATTTGAGATACTCCAGGGGTATACAACTGAGGATGCACCGGTATGTTCTTTTCTAACATTAATAAAATTAACATTTTTCCTTCTGGTATATGTTTGTGTTCTAAGCCTTAATGAGTCTTTTCCTTCTTGATCCAGGTTTTTCAATTCATCCTTGTACAGAATATCCGGGTCGAGCGGATTATATTGCGGGTCACTTTTTGTTTCAGAATAATCGAAATGCATCGGGACTCTCAGTCCGGCTCCTTGCGGGAAAAATTTTCCCAGATCAATGTTAGTGGCAATATCGTATTGAACAATTTTATCTTTTTGCCGTTCATTCACCTTTTTTTCAATACTACCAAATCCAGGTGTACTGATAGTCCCGCCGAAAACCACATTTCCCAGGTCGGCCAGGTTAGCGCTTAATCGTCCGGTAGCTGCCCACCCCGGGCGGTTATTAAAATCAGTTAACCGCATTTCGTTTACCCAGATTGTGGCACATTTTGGTTCTCCATCATCACTATCCGAGATTGATACTTTTTTCGGGTTACGAATACCCAACATTAAAACTTGCACATCACTGATACTGGGCGTTCCCACAATTGTAATTTTATTATTTCCGTCATACACAATGTATGGCTGTGATGTAGTCATCCAGTCATATTCCTGTAATGCTTCATTTCGTTGACGTTTAGCCTCAACAATTTTTTCAAGATTTATTTCAATCTGGTTTGCTTCAGGCCAAATCAGATCCGGATTTGATGTATACCATGGCGTAAAAGTAAGTGGCAGTTCATATTCATAATAGTTTTGTGTAAAATCTGCACCCATTCTCACGAAAAGAGTCAGGTCGCCATAATTAATTGACTGGGCAGGATCTGCATCTTCTGCATGGACATACATCTTAAGTTTCTTGTATTCCCTGAAATCAAAATCAGTGGTTTTATATGCTGCACGGGCATCACCATCAAGCAGATCACAAACCTGCAACACCATCGCCTGCTCATTGAGTTGTTGATAATTGGTTGTTGCCAGATTAATTTCTCTTTCTATGCCAGGAGGAATAACATAAGGAATAGGCACACGATCGCCGTTTTCCTCATAACTAACGGTAGAAATGTCGAAGGAAGTTCCGCTTTGTTCGTCGTTGGGAATATACTCTCCCGGGTAAAGTAAATCATACTTATACCTCCGCCATTCAGTTCGTACCAATCCGAGTGTAGCAAATCTCAAGACAATACCTTCCTGAAAATCCGAAAGAAACATTCGCATAAAGCGAATTGATTGAAAATTTTGAATATTCCCTACAATCTTATCAGGCGCTGTTACCGGAACCTTGAACTGATACCAGGTAATCTCTCCTCTTTCGCCATTTTCAAGTGGAATATTTCTGGCAATTCTTTTATCGGCAATGTAATTCCTCCCTACTTTCATATTTCCCGAATCGAGTTCTAAAATATACTCAAAATATCTTTCTGTCTCACTCAGGGTATTATCGTTATTAATATCTTCTACGTTCGGCAATTGAGTGGCCGAAGTAGGATAATTTTCGGGGTTTTGCTCATCACTTGGAGAGTTGCCTTCCAGGCCGTTAAACATTTTATATCTTTCCAGAATGCTGGAATACTGTGGGTTGTCGTCGTAATCTGATCCTCTGAAATAGTGGTAGTTATCAGCTGAGGGATCTTCAAAAGCATTGGCATAAGCCTTGTTGTTGGTGCCATTAAAATAGTCAAGAACCTTCCTCAGATATGTATCATCAAAAAATGATCGCTCATCAGTATCAATCAGTCCGTCATATCCAGCATCCTGAAAAGACCTGGAAGCAGGATTGTTATCGAAAGAGTTAACCAGAGCCTGCAGAGTAGGAACTCTTCCCCAGACAGTTGTATCCACATTAGTAACCTCTTCAGAAGTAGGAAGTCCGTTTTCGTAACTCTTTCTGGAATCTTTCAACAAATCTTCTGAGATATCACCTAAATGAAAAATCAATTTACCGCCCGATCCGCTATTGGGAGATCCTTCAGCAAACGGATCTATCATCCAAAACTCAATATATTCAACATTAGTAGCTTCAAAATCGGTAGTTTCAATTTTCCGCATGATACCTGCCCAACGTGTATCTGGTTCTTGAAGAAGTCCATCTTCGCCAATACCGGCAGATATGGAAGTTGGCTCAACGTCATAATTATATGGGCCTCTTTCGTCTGGATAATAAGCCAGGTTAAAAACAGCTATGTTTAAAGGCTGATTATTTGGCGGGTCGATATTCGGGAATATTTCATTTTCCGGAATATATCTCACATAGTGGTTTGACAGTTCATCTGCTGAAATATTTGGCGGTTTCAGGTTACCAGACCTTTGGTAAAACAAAGGGTCGATAATATACCACGACAGCTTGGCCCTGTTAAAGCCATACGCCAGGTTATTTGAAAAATCAGATTCCGGAAAGTTAACCGGATCCTGAGGTGTACTGGCTAAAAACCAGGTACTGTAATTTTTCAGGTCGATAGTTGATTTAGTTCCTTCAAAGTCATCAATATAGGAGGTTCCTGACTTACCAATTACTCTGGCATGGCCAGGAATAAACTGCGCAAACTCACCATCGAAAGTAACTCTGGATTGTGCTTTAGTAGAGATAAACGGCAACATATCCACCAGTTTGGTAATAAAAGGAGATTCTTTTTGATAGCTCATGTCTACGCCCCACATAGTATTGGAGATTGGTTCATCGCCGTAATTGGTTTTTTGCGTTAAAGGCCTCTCGCGAAGATTCAAAATGGTAGCGCCCAGGTTCATATTCCTGTTAACCAGGTAATCCATATGAGCTCCCACCAAACGTTGGGTTTGGATATTGAACATGGAATTACTTTCCATGGATATGTTTATGGGTGTTCCGGAGTTAAGGATCCCCTCATTAATAATACGAACACGCCCCAAGGTGTAGTCAACCGTATAATCCACATTCTCGGTCAAAGGGATTCCACCTGCTGTAACTTTCACTGAGCCCTGGGGGACATTAATGGCATTGAGCGAAATTTCCGACCCGGAAGCGGATTTATACATCCCTTCGATAATATATTTATTCTTCTCAGGGTATTGCTGTGCCCCATATTTTGTTAATGTATACAACGAATCATAAGCATACTTATCGGCTAATTCGGTGTTATCACCAAATTTCGCCCTCAGGTAACTACCAAATGGCTCAAGAACAGTAAAATACAATCTACCGTTTGAAGATTGGAAAGTACCACCGGTGGTAGCAGCATTGTTAATAAAATCGAAAACCCCATCATGAGGAGGATTGAAGAAAGGGTCAAGGTTATCAAGATTAAGCACTCTAAGGAGGGGAACACCTTCAACTTCAGGTGGCCCTTCAGTAAGATAGCCTGTTGGAACACCATTATCATTTCCTGAGTAGAGAATATTCAACACAAAGTCTTGAGAATTAACCTGATAAGCGCCAATTGAATATACATTTTTCATCATCAGGTTCCACATTGGGGTTGATGTGTTAACGGCGGTGCTTTTCAATAGTTTAACCACGAGGCAGTTGGGTGGGGTGATTCCCATATCCGATAATTCACCTACCTGGAAAACACTATCAATACCAATTACCGTATATTGATAGGCTACTGCTAATACCTGGTCGGCATTTAGCCTGGTATTTATAGAAATAAATCCAAGCTTGTTGTTAAATGAATACTCATTTGGTTTCAGCTTACGTGCACTTTCTACTTTTTCATAATCGATGCTGGATATGAAATTTGACGGATGAGAATTCAGGTAGTCGCTCACCGTATTAATATTCCGGATTTGCAACGAATCAAGCTGAAAAAGAAGATTATTCGAATAATTAGATGGATTAGTGTACGGTTGAGGAACCGGGTGAACATTTGTGTTGTAAGGTTGACTTTCTCCCAGGTCAGCAAAAGCCACGATATTTCTATTTTCTTCAACGGCCGGTCCGATATTCGTAATCCAAACTTCCATCTTAGTAATATTTACCGCGGAGCTGATGATGGGTAAATCCTGAAGAGCCTCTTCATATTTATCCCGAAAATATTGCGATACAAAAAAGTGCCGGTTCTCTTCATATTCATCGGCTTTCAGGCTGAAGGGGGTTGTTTGTGCACCTCCTTCAACCCTAACATTAGTAGTTTGGCTTTTTTGTTCTGAATAAACAGCAGTAACCATTGCCCGCCCGAATTGCAACTGTGTTTTAAGGCCGAACAAGCTTTGGCTCCCGGTAATCAGTGTACTATTTAGAGGCAGGGTTACATCTCCGGCTTCAATGAGTTTAATAATCTCATCTTCTTTTCCTTCGTACCGCAATTTCAATTTATTCTCAAAATCAAATGTTGCTTCGGTATTATAATTGGTGGTAAATTCGATTTTATCGCCGATCTTAGCCACCACATTCATTTGGATCTTCTCTTCAAAGTCAAAGTTGGTAGTCCGTCTCTGCCTCACATTCAATGCCGGATCATCTCTTTTTGTAGATAAAACGCCAAAAATCAGTTCAGCAGATCCTTGAGGTCTGATATCGATTGTATTACTCCCAAAAATTCTGTCGAAAGCTTCCCCGCCGATATGGATCTGCGGAATAAAACCAGTTCGCTGAGATACACCTGATGCTCTTGCTCGCTCCCTCCAGTAATTTTCAAGAGAATTTTGCATGTCATACTCCATGTATTCATTATAAGTCATTGGTATCGGGGTACGGTAGCGAAGCGAGCCTATTTTCCTGGTAATAACATATTGGTCATTATCCATATCATATTCAACTTCAGTAGTGAAATTGGAGGGTTGGCCAAGGAACATGCCATTTTGATTATCCTGTCCAGTGGTTGGATATCCGGGATCATCATGAAAGGGGTAGGGCAAATCGATTTCAGTAGAGTCGTTTAAAAATGTACTATCAGGCGGGGTGAAGGACTGCGGAAGCATAGCATATCCTTTAGAAATGAGGTTCACTTTAAGCAAAGGTGAACCTATTAATAGAAACGTCGTTAATAAACCTAAAATAAAAAAAGTAGATAGCCGCCTCAAAAGAAAAACACTGTTTTCAGTTACTATTCAAATCAAAATCTATACTTACAACACCTTAAGGGCTTCTTTAATAAGAAACTCAACAGACAAAGAAGATCCTTCGCCCACCTGATTAAGATCCGATGAGGAAATAATCTTATCCAATGCCTTCTCTGCTAAACGCTTATTAAACCCCAGCATTAGTAATCCTGATAACGCTTCATCTTTATTGGTATTGTGTGATATTGTTAAATTATCAAAGGAAAAAACCTCTTTTGCCAGTTTGTCTTTCAAATCAATAATAATCCGTTGAGCTGATTTAGCTCCAATCCCCTTAACTGACTGAAGAACAGATGCATTATCAGTGGCAATAGCATTTATAAGTTCAGGTAAGGTTAATGAAGAGAGGATTATCCTGGCTGTATTAGCCCCGACACCTGACACAGAGATCAACTCCGAGAATAATTTACGCTCATCATCCCCGGCAAATCCGAAAAGAAGCATAGCATCCTCACGAACAATGAGATAAGTAAGGAGTTTGCATGTTTCCAGATTTTTTATCTGAGAAAAAGTATTCAATGAAATATTAATAAAATAGCCAACTCCGTTAGCACTGATAACAGCATATGTAGGTGTTTTTTCTACAAGTTTGCCTTCAATAAATGCATACATTATTTATTCAGTTTAATCAACAAAATTAGATCTGTCCGGGATTTATCAAAGAAGCAAAAATACAATTTTTAACAAAACGCATTCTTCAATAAACAAAAAACAAAAAAATATTTTTTATGTACTCATTTTCAGTCAATTAGTAAATAAACGAGAAAAGAGAAAAAATATCCACAAAAAGGATCGGGAAAAAAAATAATATCTTAGTTTTGCCTGTTAAACTGGGACGTCATGGGATTGAGTCCATTATTGAGCTTGATCTTAATAAAGATGAAAAAGCCCTGCTGCATGAATCATCCAAATCGGTGCAACGTGTTATGAGGGTACTGGATGGCATGAAAATATTTGATTAATTTAAAATCAGGAAATAAAATATCAGGCATTCCCGGTAACCGGAATGCTTTTTTTTTATCATTTGGCATGAAAAAAATAGTTGTTTTAACCGGTGCAGGAATGAGTGCTGAAAGTGGAATAAAAACCTTCCGTGATCAGGATGGTTTATGGGAAAACTACAGGATAGAGGAAGTAGCTTCGCCCATTGCATGGGAAAACGATCAGGAACTTGTGCTGAAATTTTACAACCTACGAAGAAAACAATTATTAGAAGTGTCTCCCAATGCAGGTCACACTGCCCTGGTTGAACTCGAAAAAAAATATGATGTTCAGATCATCACCCAAAATGTAGATGATCTTCACGAAAGAGCAGGATCCGGAAAAGTACTTCACTTACATGGTGAGCTAAAAAAAGTTAGAAGTACATCAGACCCTTCTCTTGTATATGAATTGGATGGGTGGGAATTAAAGAGGGGCGATCTGTGTGAAAAAGGCTCCCAACTACGCCCTCATATTGTATGGTTTGGTGAGGCCGTCCCAAATATCTCCATTGCAGCAGAGATGGCTTCAAAAGCTGATATTTGTATTGTTATAGGTACTTCAATGGTTGTTTATCCAGCAGCCGGGCTTGTAAATTACATCCCTCGTGGAAACCCGATCTATTATGTAGATCCACAGCCTGCACGATTTGGGGGAACTCATAATTTTAAGCATCTACAAAAGACAGCAGGGGAAGGGGTGCCTGAGTTGGTTAAGGAGCTGTTAGAGGAAGAGAATGATATTCGATATCCGATATCTGAATAACGATATGCGAAATGGGGTTTGGCTCCAGAGGAGCCAGATATTGGTAGCTAAACAGATTGAAATAATATTATTAAGCCCTGCTAAGGGCGAGATACAGGAAAAACGAAAAGTGAAAAACGAAAAACGAAAAAAATTAAAGATGATTCATTCTCCAAAATACTCAGAAATTTATTCCAGAGCAACCAAATACTGCGCTGCCCAGGAGCGATGCGTGAAACAGGTATCGAATAAATTATTCGAATGGAAAGTCGGATCTGATGATGCAGATCAGATTATCGATCAGCTTCAAAAAGAAAACTATATTAATGAAGAGCGGTTTGTTAAAGAATATGCGATAAGCAAGTTCCATATTAATAAATGGGGACGGATAAAAATCGCTAATGAGCTAAGAAGGTTCATGCTTTCTGAAGAGAACATCTGGCTTGGCACTCAGGAAATTAACAGTGAGGAATATATGGATACTCTGACCAAACTTTTAGCAACAAAATCCAGGGGCATAAAGGAAAAGAATAAATACCTTGCTCAAAGAAAAGTTGCTAACTTTGCTATTTCAAAGGGATTTGAGGCTGGTCTTGTTTGGGAAACTATCAGGGATATGAAAAAATGAACCAAAAAGGAATTAAATAAATGATAATAAACCTCACATCAATTTATTGTTACATCTGATAAATAAAATAAGTATGGTAACGTCCGAACAGGTCAAAGATATTGAAAAAAGGCAGGATGCCTTGAGGAGGTTTCTTTGACATTGATAAAAAACTAAAGGAAATAGAAGAAGAAGAAAAGCTCACC
>JAGLWB010000018.1 GCA_023133655.1 Bacteroidales bacterium | reverse complement strand
CTGGGTAAAATTCAAATTTGCCGTTACGGACTTCAGCCATGAAAATAGGTCTTATATTATTCCATGCTCCATCAAAAATCATAATGCCGGTAATACCCTCATGTCCCTGAAAGGTTTTCATATCTGTAGCCACATCGCGGATCAAAACACGGTTCAGCCCCACTTTATGAATAGCCTCGATTATTATATTGATTGCATCATAGGCATGTGCGGCAAATACATCCGGTTCCTGGTCGAATCTTTTGACATAATTAGCTTTAAATGCCTTATATTTCGGATCGTCAGTATTGGGATTATACTGGCAGGTTGTTACCACACCTTCAGCATGCTTTCCGGCAATTTTGAGAAACTCGGGACTAACCATCCTGTCAGAACCAAATATGGGCTGTTCCATCCCCAATTCACGTATTTGTTTCACAATCAGTCCTGATTCCCTGGCATTTCCCCACATCAGGATTGCATCAGGAGAGATTTTTTTTATGCGTTCCAACTGCGGTTTAAAATCTGATTCTCCATCGTTGAAACGCTCTTCAATGATAATAGGGAAACCTAAGCGTGTTGCTGTACGATTAAAATGCTTTGTTCCCTCCCGTCCATAGCGGCCGGTGGTTCTTATTACAGCCACCCTTGGGTAGTTGTCTATCCTATATACACGGTTAACAAGAGCATAACAGCTTTGCCGGTCGTCAGGAATAACCCGTATAACCCATGGTATGGCTGTCTCGGTATAAGTAGGATCCGGATTACCCGGATTGACAACAAGGATCTCTGATTTTAAAGTTGCCCTAATTGCCACATGTGAGTTGATATCGTCTATTGTACCCACCCAGGCCCATATTCCCTCATCGTCCATTTTGATTACTTCATTAGCAGCAGCACCCCATAGGCCAAAATCATTGTGTACCATTAACTTAAAGGGAGTTCCATTGTAACCTCCCTTATTGTTGGCCTCCTCAATAGCCAGCATGGATCCCTGCAACATCTGCATTCCCAGATCAACAATCATTGAACCTTCCAATGGCCCCAGGAACCCAAGCCTTACCTCCTCCAGGTCGGTAGGAGCCGGTTTCTCACGTCCGGCACCATAAAACTGCATGGGCTCAATAAAATGATACTTATAGGCTTCTCGGTATTTACGAAAAGCAACCACTTCATCCGGTATATTGCCATAGTTTGCTACTTTTCCCTGTCCGTTTACATAAAAAAACGACAACAGGAGAAAAAGGACAAAATTCACTAAAATTCTAAAACGTGTTTTCATATTTATGATTTTTAATTTATTCTTTCTCCGCGGCTAACACCTTTTGATGTGGCAAGCCAAATCACATCATCTTCAACATCAACACCAATTACAAAATTATGTGAAATGGATGGGGATAACGGAATTTCTTTGATGACCTCGGTTCCCTTCATGACAATAGCTTTGCCATCTTCATTGTTGTCATTTCTTTTGTATGTAATCCATGTGTCACTGTTAAAAGTGCTCAATCCAAGATCAGTGCATATAAATGCTACCGGACCTTCAGCCCTCACAAAGTTGATGAAGTTACTGATCAGTCCGCAGTCGTGATCAAAATAACCTTTCCAGTTTCTACCATCATAGCGGCTTAATCCAAAATAGGTTGCAACCCACAAAATACCTTCGGCATAGTATGTTGCTGTAGTAATAGCGTGAATAACACCATCATCCGGATCCAGGTCAATCTCCATAAAACCGTCGGGGTCGTTATAATCCCTGAACTGTTTTGTTTCGATATTGTATTCTACCACCCCGCCTCCCCAGCAAGCTATCCATACCTTGCCGTCACCGGCTGAAACTGAATACGTCCACGGTTCATGCATAGGGGCATTTTGCTCCGTGAATATTTCCCATTTTTTGGTATAACTATCATAGCTGCCGGCTCCTCCACCGGTTGCCATCCATACATCTTTCCCAAAGCAAAAAACACTATAAACCAGATCATTTGGCATACCGCTGTTGAACTGGTCGAAAGTCTCAAATTTGCCTGCCGACCAGCGGGTCAACCCGCCCAGCGTTCCAAGCCAGACGTCCCCTGTAAGTACGCTCACATCGATTGAAACAACTCCGTTATGTGCCAGGCCATCTTCTGTGGTATATGTGCGCCACTTTCCGTTTTCATAGACGGCCAATCCGTCATGTGTCCCTACCAGCACCTGGTCGCCGTTGATACGGACAGTATAAGCCTTATCAGAAGGCAAACCATCTTTCTTGTAGAAATTTTGCCAATTACCATATACAGGCATTTTCTCAGCACCATTTTTAACATTGTATCCCTTCCTGGCTTTCTCCAAGGATTCAATGGTGGAGAAATCTGTTAAATCACGATCTCTTCCGGATACATTCTGATCAGCAAAGGATCTTCTATTCAATGTTACGCCGATGATAGTTACCCCCAAAATAACAACGATTAATAGGGTATATCTAACAAGCTTTTTTTTGATTAATTTTTTCATGATATATAGATTTAATGATTTAATGATTTAATGTTTTCCTACTTTTGCCTCCAGTTTTTCCTTTTCTTCCTTATATAATTCCGGTTCGCCTATTGATCTCAGGTATTCGACCAATTCATTTAGTTGTATTTTTGTAAAATCATTGACAGCACCATGTATATCATCAGGCGCATACTTGGTCCATATTTCTTCAAGGGTAAGAGCAAGCCCATGATGTAAGTAGGGTGGTGAAGCATATATATTATTTAAATGCGGTGTATCAAATAATATTGAATCATCGCTTGGGAGAAGGGTCCCGACATCAAACATTTTCATATTTGTAAAATAAGGAGGCGGATGGCAGGTAATACAACGGTTCATAACAGGGATTTCGTTACCGAAGTTATCGTGTGTACGCTCAAATATCATTTTACCACGCAATTGCATATCATTTAATTCTCCGGTCGGATTATAAAGCAGATTCGGTGGATATTTTATTCCCGTAACAATATATGCGACCAATGCATCAAGCTCTTTATCGCTGTATGGTTCAGTCCTTGTCAATACTGTTGAAAACCGCATTCCATCCTGTTTATAAATGGTCTGGTTCTTCCCGTTCCATTTAAAGGGAGGGCAATCGCCAATATCTCGTAACGACTGTGTGTTTACCACGTTACGCCCCATATCCTTTGATGCCATATTATACAACAGGCCGTCTTCATGTTCGTCGGGATGACACGTATAGCATGCATACTGGTTTTGAAAGGTGCCTCCGGCATTGTTGAGCAATTGACGCCCGTGCCGTGCCACAGTTATCCTCCCGGGCCCATTCAGGTCAATGGTGTTTATTATCTCCAGGCTCCCGGTACTTATTATTGCAATCCTGTCTTCCAGGTGCTCTGCTACATATAGCAATTTCCCATCTGGAGAAAGAACAAGGCCTTTAGGATTGGCTCCTGTTGGAATTCTTTTAACCACATATCTGCTGCTGATTCCCAGATGATTGGAATAAAAGTTAAGTTTTTCAGTGGTGGATTCATCTATAAGGGCCCGGATGGAGTCAATATCAACGACTGATATACAATCTACCCCTGCATGGGATACAAAAGCACGTCTCCCGTCAGGTGTGATAACAATATCGAACGGATCAGCATAATAGGAATTGGGCTCATCCAATAACAATTGGATTATCCTGCCCTCTGGTTTTTGCTCTATTATCCCGATGCCATGGGTCATCATAAAACCTCTTTCAACCTGGATTGATGGAATATAGTTTTTTGGCCTGATAAGCGTCATAATTGCCAGGTCACCTTCAGGTGTAAAGGCAACGTTTTCTATCATATACGCCGACTCCATATCCTTACGGTCAACTATTCTCTGGCTTTTAACATCTATCACACTCAATTCAGTAATTACCGGATCACCATAGGGTGCAAGCAGTGCACGCCTGCTTGTAACTAATACTTTACTTCCATCAGGAGACACCTGGATCCCTGTAGGATTATTCCCGGCAGTCAGTCTTTTCAGTTCTGTTTTGGATTGGAGATCAATAACAGATACATCGCAGGTATATGAATTGACAACATACAGAAATTGTTCATCTGAACTCAGGGTAAGTCCTGCCGGGCCATTACCTGTTGGCAGGGTATCTGTTATTCTCATTTCAGTCAGATCAATAACCGATACATTGTCAGACCATTGATTACTTACATAAGCCTTACTGTCGTCATTATTCAATATTACACTGTGGGGGTGATTACCAACATTAATCTTATGTAATACTCTTCTGCTTTCTGTGTCAACTATCAGTAACGTATTGGCTTCTTCAGTAACTACAAATAACCTTCTTCCGTCCTGAGATAAAGCCAGGTTAAAAGGTGAATAATAATCCGCATTTATCAATTTTGCAATAATTCCGCTTTTCTGGGTATAGAGATGACATGAGAAACAATCCAGTTTATGGTCATCAGCAGCGGTAATATAATTTACATGCATTCTTGCCCTACGGTGTACGGGAGAATATAGAACGACGACAAGCAATATAATAACTCCAGGAGTAATTAATAATTTTTTCATTTTCATTCTAATTCTATAACTTTTTCCTTAATGTCGGTAATATATACCGGTATGATTACCGGATCTTTTCTTACTGCGAGCGGTATTCTGTTTACAGGTACCAGTTCGAGGTCTTCATGACAGCCAACACATCCGCGCCGCTCATTAGGGCGCAACCAAAGCCATGAACACGGACCATGTAGAACACTGCTATCCTCATCAAGAATCTGGATCTGAAAGGGAATATCAGCAAGGACTTTTAAATAAAAAGAACCATCTTCTTCAACGGGTACTACTCCGTACGTTGAATCTGTACCCAGCACCTCAATCATGGATGCTTTTACAATTCCGGGATTATTCAATGTTGACTTGAATCCCATAAAATTGATGTCCTGGCAAAGGAGTAATCCTGTTTTCACATGCATATCCACTTCGCTTGGCAACTTTCTTGGCCTGTCATACTTACCAGCCGCAAGAATATCTATGATATTATAGTCAGGATTATGATAAATAGGGTAGCTAAGGCTCTGTTTTTCGGGGTCAAATTCGTAAAGTGCATAACGTTCTGTATCTGATTTGCGGAAGGATACCAAAAACTTACCTGATTCTACGGGTAAAACAGAATAAAAACTACCTGTGATCTCAGCAGTCATATTGATCCGTGTATGCAAAGGCCGGTTATAATTTATTGAAACCACATTCCCGGAAAACTCACTATTTGTATCAGCTTCAATAAATATTATTTTACCTTCTGATGTTTCCCGTGCACGGCTGATAAACGCGCTACCTCCGTTACCTTTGTAAAACATATCTGCCTTTGTGCCATCCGGTCTCATAGCCATAAGCATGGGATTCCTATGATCAGGTAATAATTGTCTGCTGATAGTTAACAAACGACCGTCTTTCAAAACTGACGTACCAAAACTGGCATGTGGGCTAAAGGTAATTTGTCTGATACCAGAACCATCAAGATTACAAGTATACAAACAATGTGCTGCCTTTACAGTATCATTCTTTGTCAGTTTAGTAAATACCAGACGTCCGCCAGGTAAATATGCCGGATCAATACAATTTTGGTTCAACTCTATTACCTTCCTGCTTTTAAGATTACCAAGAACCATTTCCCATATTTGCCATAGATCACCTTCTTTCTGTTGTGCAGCAAAAAGCATGTATTTTCCGTCATATGAGATATCGGGGTAGCATGCAGAATAAAATTCATCAGTCAGAACTTTTAATGATTCGGGTTTATCAGGATCCAGGGCTGTGATAAAGGCTTTGGGTACATAACGCCATGATTCCCCTGTGATAAAATTCAGATTCTTAATATTCCCGGAGGTTTGTGTAATGATCAACATATCATTTAATGACCTGCTTTTACATGCTGTAAAAAATATAATATACATGCATAATATCAGTATTTTGAGCAGTATTATTACAGGTTTGGTATTCATAAAACTGTTTCTTTACGGTTCTGTAATATCAAGAATCTGATTGGCGCTGATATTCTCCAGAACCTGAACGCTCCCTGATGGCCATTTTATTTCGATCTTTTCTACCATTTCATTACCGGCGATTCCAAAGTGTATCCGGTGATCATTACAGGAGATGTAACCGGTTGTGCTTTTTTTCTGGGCTATTTGTTCACTGCCACCCGAACTGATTTTAATCCTTGCGCCGATCCCATCCCTGTTGCTTGAAGTACCAATCAAGCGAAGGATCAGCCAGTTATTTTGATTCCCCTGGTTATTTCGTAAAAACCGGCAGCTATCGTTCAGATTTACAATAAGAACATCCATGTCTCCGTCGTTGTCATAATCTCCTATACATGTTCCGCGTCCTACATATTCTCTCTCGAAGTATTCACCTCGCTCCACGGATACATCAACGAATTTTTCACCACCCACATTCTCTAAAAGTTGATCTTCATGTCCGTACAGGTGTTTCAATTCGCCATTGGTCTTAAATATGTCCACATCGCCGTCATTATCGTAATCAACAAAAGATGATGACCATCCGACAAACTGTGCACATACAATAGATAAACCGGAAGTATAAGCTTTATCACTGTAAACACCATTGCCTTCGTTTTTGTACAGCGAACAATAAGTATCGTCAGAAACAAACATATCAAGCAGACCATCATTATTAAAATCAGCAAAATCTACCGACATACTGACTGTTGCCTCACCTCCCTGACTGAAGGCTGTCCCGGTCATAGTGCCTCTGTCTGTAAATCCATTTCCACCATC
>JAGLWB010000179.1 GCA_023133655.1 Bacteroidales bacterium | reverse complement strand
AATCGCCCAATTATATCATCCTCTTCAGGGGAGATTAGCAGGTGTCATTGTTTCACAAACTTCCCACTCACCACCTTCCCATCAATCACCGCACGCACCACATAAAGCCCTGTTGGCAAAGAGCTTACAGGTATCTCCGCTTCTTTATCGCCTTTGGCAACAACCTGTTGGTGCCACCTGCGGCCATACATATCATAAATCTCAAGTTGTATCTCCCCATTAAACTGGTACCGCCAGGTGGTGACGTTGAAACCGGCTGCTTTGGTATGAGTAATAATGTGCTCCGGTAATACAACCCTTATTTTATCTTTTGCAGGATTAGGAATAATGGTTAACTGCGGTCGCTCTTCAACTTTCCGTTCTTCTTCCAGCCCCACTACCTCACAATCCAGCGGTATGGTATCAGACACTATTGGATAGGGGCACAGGCTGTCGTAAACAAATGGCTGGGTGTAAATTGTGTCGTATTCCAAATCCTGGTTGAATTTATAAGCATAGATATCCCAGTTGCCTCCAAAATAAAATCCACCCATAATCAACAGTTTCTTATCAAAAGTTGTGATACTTCCCTGGAAGGTATTATCTGCCTCTATCACCTCTTTTATTAACAAAACATTTCCAAGGGTATCTATTTTAATAATCCCTTCAATTATTTCTTCATCCGGAAAACGCCATCCTGCTCCGATGGCTAAGGTGGAATCACCCAACCAACTGATTGTTGTTGCCAATCCCAGATCTGTACTATCATAGGCGTCACAGTATAATATTTCTTCACCGTATTTACTGGTTTTTACCATAGTAAAGGAATGACCATAATTTGGTTGATTACGAATATGCCGGCCGGCAGTGTATATGTTACCTTGGTTGTCTTCAACAGACATCACCCCATGCCCTTTAAAATATTGGGTATATCCCCAGGGTAAGGTCCATTTCTCATTTCCATCGAAATCAATTTTTATCAATAAGACACGGTTTCTGTAGAGGTTCGTATCCGGATCAGGATATGATCCGATACCAGTGATTAAGACGCTGTTGTCGGCCGTCAGTAATAGATGGAAACCATCCTCATTGATAATATCCGGTTCTGTTTGAGCATATACTTTCTTCCAAAGGATACTACCAGCCTCATCAAAGCACATCAGCCAGATACGTTCACTATATACGTAGCTAAAATAGGTCAGCAGTGCAATATAATTCCCATTGGGTAGTTGTAGGATACGTGTACCGAAATCCATATTATTAGGTAAATGCAGTATTTTGCACCACTCCTTCTCCCCACAGTAATTCAGCTTCATCACAAAGGGATCGTACCAAGCATCAAGCTTTTTGGTGTCGCCAATTAATATATATCCTCCGTCTGTTGTTTGTTGAATATCATGAACTGCTGTTACATCGCCATATTC
>JAGLWB010000178.1 GCA_023133655.1 Bacteroidales bacterium | reverse complement strand
ATCCTTATAATCCTTTTGAAGTTGGACATGTAGATTCAAAAGATGATACATACGATGTTTTTGTTTCAGGTAATTACGTTTACATGGCAGAAAATGATTCAGGTTTAAGAGTTTTTGATATTAGCTCACCTGCTAATCCGGTGGAAGTGGGATTCTGTAGTACCGGCGACAAGGCCGCAGGTGTTTATGTATCCGGTGATAAAGTATATATTGCAGATTCTGGTGATGGACTTTATATTCTAAGAAATGATTTATTAACCGGGATTAATGATCATCAAAAATTTTCACTACCAGCTTCCATAAGCCAGAATTATCCCAATCCTTTTATTCACTTTACTACCATTAGCTATGAACTAAACAAAAAAGGATCTGTTCAGCTTGTTATTTATGACGGATCTGGCCGCTATGTAAGAACTCTGGTAAACAAAACTCAATCCTCAGGAGAATATGCTATCATTTGGGATGGGAAAGATAACAGTGGAAACCATGTCATAAGTGGAGTTTATTTCTACACCCTTACATTTGACGAAACTATCCTGAGTTCAAGACGAATGGTTTTGGTGCGTTAGCTATTAATCTTGATGCCGGCACAAAAAAAGACATCGTCATCCCGGGCTTGCCCCGGGATCTCCCAGAATTATGCTCCCACAGCCTCGACTCGGGCTTGCCAGTGAGTTTAATGTCATTTATATACCAACGTAATTTACAATCAATTACAAGTTTTCTTAGAGACATTATTCAGTGCCGGAAAGATAATTTTTTGTAAAAAACCTCTGGTATTGATCCGCATCTTTATTCTGGTAAAAGGTTTTGTAATTATCGCCTGATAATACAAAATGCTGATAATCGAGTGGGTGTATGTTTGAAAAAACGTAGTCGCTGTTTTTTATTCCCGAATAATAAGCCAGGGCATTCTTCTTATTTTTGAAGCTGCTCACCGTTATCATCTGGCGGTTATTATCCAGGAGAACGCTACTTATTGTCAGGTTATCGAGTTTATGGTATTTCATGTGGTAGTCAGAGATCTTTACCTTAGTTGCATTTACATTTACCTGCATTGCATTAACGATCAGAATATAAAAATGAATGATATCCGGCTCGTAAATGTAAGGTGAAACTTCTTCAGTTTCCTCCTCCTCAGTAGTTACAATAGTCCCGTCTTCTAATATTTGTTTGGGTATATCAGGAGATCCATTTAAGTGGTTTAAGATGTTTTGAGCTAATGGCGTTACCTCATGAGAAGGGTACCGGGTAATAATGTCCTGTAACCCAAAGACCAGTGAATCAGTTCCATCAGTTCTCCCCTTAGCCAAAGTCCTCAGGTATTCAAATTTTGGGATAAGGTCTTTATCTTCAGCGTAGCTGGAAATAGCTTCATCTGTATATATTTCAACCATTAAATATTGCTCATTCATATAGGCCTGGTAGGTTTCTTCATAAAGTGAGGCAGCCTTATTTTTTTGTGCGAGTAATACAAGATTATAATCGGGGTCGATAATAATTTTGGCATAATCACTATCCGGATAATCTCTCACCATGAGGTTTCTGATATATTCCAGCTGTTCCTCGTTGTTTTGCTTCTGATATATTTTATACAGGTGATAAAATGATTCCAGCACATGTTCATTATCCGGGAAACGATCAATATACTCATTAAATGCATTTAAAGCGTTTGGATAATCATTAATTCCTTCTTTGTAGATATAGCCTGTTTTATATAGTGCTTCTGCGAGCATGGCATCGGAAGCCTCCATCAGTTCAGGTGTCATCGGCAGATTTTGGAGGTAATATTCAGGTTTCATCGGGTCGGCAATAAAGCTTTTCGTGCTATCTGATTTAGTAGTGTCAAGTTCTGCAATTTCATCCTCATAACCATACGATATTATTTGTTTGTTCTTAATTCTCCACAAATCTTCAAGCTTCCTGTTTCCCCACTTTTTTATAAATTCGTTATACCCATAACTAAGCGTTGATGGGTTATAGAAATACCATTTTCCGCCGGAAAGGCGTTGGACATTTTGTTTTGTTTGGAAGCTTTGTGATGTCATGGCCAGATTTTGCTGGCGTTGCATCTCTTCTTGTTTTTTTTTCTTTTCTTCCTCTCTATAAGCTGCTATAAATTCCTGAATGATTGCGTTCCTGTCTTTTTCTGACATTTTGGCAAGGTCTTGTAAGCTATCCTGCTCCTGTACAATAAGAATATTTATTACCAGTTCAGTCAGTGTTTC
>JAGLWB010000177.1 GCA_023133655.1 Bacteroidales bacterium | reverse complement strand
CGAATATCGTTAATCATTCCGCCTCAGGCGGATCGTATATCGCACAAAATATCAGATATCTTTTATCCTTTATCATTTATCAGATATCCTATCATTCATTACAGTATTTTGATTCAGCGTTTTGCTCCCTAAACCACAAATTCCCCAAAATTATCAATTGTAATGCATTTGTAATTGTTACTGTAGTTTTCTGTCCAGGTTTTAGGGGCCTTTAGTTTTACTTTTTTGTATTTTATTTCGTAAGCATACAATTGGCCACTAATTTCCTCAACATAATCAAGTTCGGCACCGGTATAGGTACGCCAGAAATAAGAGGAGGCAAATATTTCATTATACGACAAATACTTTATCCTTTCGGAAATAATGAAATTTTCCCACATTGCACCAACATCGTTTCTCATTTCAAAAATGAATTATTCGAATATATTCGATAAATTAACGTTAAATATCCGATTTCACTTGAAATAAACTTATGATATAATAAAAAAAATCAAATTCGAAAATCGCATATCGTTCCGCCTCAGGCGGATCGTATATCCTCTTGCTTCCAACGCGCCCCAAATGAAAAAGACCCATCCGCCTTTGGCTAACAGGTCTTTTTCGGTTGTCGGGATGGCGAGAGTACTCGCTTCGCTCGTGATCTCAGGGGGTGGGGTTTCATCACAAAAAAGCCCCTTACAGGGTTTTATTTTTTATTCGTATCCCCGGATTCAAACAAGTTTGATCCTGGTCTACTCAAAAAAATACCCCTCACTATCGTGAGGGGCTTTTTTGTGATGTCGGGATGGCGAGATTCGAACTCGCGGCCTCCACGTCCCGAACGTGGCGCGCTACCGGGCTGCGCTACATCCCGGAAAGGGGTGTGGGTTTGGGTGTGGGTGTGAGTGTGAGGGGGTGAGAGTGAGAGTTAGGGTGTGGGGTTAGGGTGTGGGGTCAGAGTGTGGGTGCAAAGATAATGATTATGGAGTAATATAAAAACCTAATCATCCATCGTCCGTCATCTTTGGTTTGTTAGAATCAATATTTCTCAGCCTCCACAAATCCTTCATGATCAGCAATAAGGCCAGGATACTGAAATTAGCTGAAAGAACCATGTTAAAGTGTGTGGCAAGGGGTGAGATATTAAGGAACGGACTGGAAATGATATAAACAATCTGAAAACCATAAAAGATTGAGAGATTGATCAAAAACAGAATAATAGCCCTTTTCACCGGAACAAGAAAAAACAGGTAAACCTGCCAGGCAATTATTATTATTACAGGCAGACATAAGATATTCAAAGGCTGAGCAGAAGTGTATTTCATGTTCATGGTGATTTGCAGAATATAATCCCCGCCTCTTTCCATCCCATAGGTGATCATCTGTGGCAAAAACACACTTAATCCACGAAGAGTGGAGTTTACAAATTGATAATACACACTATCAAAGCCCAGCATCCATATTACATACAACCCTGTGACTAATAAAATCAATATGATCAAATGTCGTTTCATGCTTTAGTAATAATTAACGTATAACATATTATTGTCAACTGTCTGCTAAGGCCTCTTGCCGCTGACGGCTGCCAATTTTTTAATATAAGCTTTTTCGCCGGATTCACCAAGCCAAACCCACATAAGCAATAATAGCAGGGCGAAAAAGATATTCCAGAAATAATTATGAATAGAATCAAACAAAGTATAATGGTATTTTCCAATATATCCCATCATGATAAATCGCAGGCTGTTCATCATGAATATAATTAAAAGCATGATCAGTCCGTTGATAATCTTATTTTTCCATGGCCAAAGAGCGAAAACCGATAAAGAAATAACCAGTAAATAGTAATTATAGGCACTACACTCATAAAGGATTTCCATTTGAAAATGAAAAATGGAAATGTACGGATAGCCGGAAATATGGACAGGGATGTGCAACAGGTTACATACGAACTCAACGCCTGATCCTGTGAAGTTAATCATAGCCTCTTTTACAACTCCTTTAATCGCTGGATGAGTAACGACACCTACAAGTATAACCCACAAAACCAGTGACTTAAGTAATTGGATAAGTGCCTTTTTATGTGTTGATTTTTCTTTTTTCACCATAAAATAACCGAATCCCTTTATGGCTGCAAAGTAATTAAAATTTTAGACTGTTTTCGAACCATGTATCACATATTTTGCATTTTGCATCTCGTTTTTCTCTTTTCTCTTTTCGCATTTCATCGAAGTTCTATTATCTTTGGTACGAGTTTTGTTAAAAATGTTACAATAAGCTACAACCTGCAAGCTGCAAGTACAAGCCAGGAGTCGACAATGAGTAAAAAATTAATAAATAGCAACGGACTTCCACATATTAAAACATATTCAACAACACCTCAAATATTAAAAACAAAAGCTTCAATGAAAAAGTTGATTGTATTATCAGTTGTTTTTATTCTTGCAATAGGGGCTTATTGCCAAACTGAAGTAAAAACAGATAAAAAAGCAGCAAAAGCCCAGACCAAAGAACAGAAAAAGGAGGAAAAACAGAAGAAAAAGCAATTGTTGGCAGAAATTACAAAGCAAATGGTGGAAAGCCAGCGATTTGTTCTCGAAGCTTCTTTTCTCCTGAACCGGCAGGGTAAACAGGTATCTGTCGATTCTAGAATTAATTTTATCATTATTGACTCTACAGATGTTACATTCCAGTTTGGAGATGGTATAGGAGGTGGCCTTAATGGTGTTGGTGGTGCTACTTTTGATGGGAAAATTACAAAATATCAATTTAATAAAATTGAAAAAAAGAAATACAGTATTTACAATATCAGCTTTGTTATTTTCACCACTGTTGGAGTATTTGATGTCACTATGGCAGTTACTGATAACTCCAGGGCCTCAGCAACCATCAGGGATTCGCGAAGTGGGATGCTTAAATACGAGGGCACGCTTTACCCTCATGAATTCTCAAGGATTTACAAAGCCGGTAATGCCTTTTGAAAAAGAAATTAGTTGATATTTGCCGACTGACCCTTCTCATATCCTTTCGCCATATAAAAAGTTGCTTTATCAAAAAAGATCATCATCCTTCTTTCCAACTCAAGATACATATAAATATCTATAGCTTTGGTCCAGACCCGTTGAGATAAAGCAAATTGCCAAATATGCTTTCTGGTAAGACTAAGAGCGCTGATGACCTCACTGAGTGCAAAACCCTCATTCTGCCTTTCTTTTCCAAGCTTTCTGTAATATTTTTTGATATCTGTATCTTTATGATGCCCCCCTAACCATTTTCCAAATTGTGCCAAAATCTGCTTGTTACGATGAAATGATTTTTGGGGATCAAAATTTTTATAAGCAGGGGTTGATTTATTGGTCCTTACGTCCTCGAGCCAATGATTTGCAATGATCTCAGCATTTTTTTCGATCAATCTGATTAGTTTATCCGACAGGAAGTCACCTGTTGATGAGCTGATATCTGTTTTTCCCAACGACAACTTAAATGAATCAATTATTGCCCAATATTCTTGTTTATTTCTTAAATAGGTTTCTATGGATTTGATGTTTGATGAAAAGGGAAGCTTTGGCAGATCATCAAAAGAGAAGTATTTAACTTCAATAGCATCATCACCGGCAGAGAGCCTTCCTCCGACTTGTTCGGCCTCAAAAGTTAGAAACAGAAGGTCCCCATAAAATGAACTAACACCTGAATCTGCATTGATAAAACCGATTACCTTTCCTTTAACCCCGGTTTCTTCTTCCAGCTCTCTTAGGGCAGCCGCTTCAATGCTTTCTCCCGACTCGGCAAATCCCATTGGCAAACACCACAATCCTTTATGAGGGTCATTTTTTCTTTTAACAAGCAAGATCCGTCTCTCTTTTACAATAATAGTTGACGCAACCGGCAAAGGATTATCATAAAAAAACTGATTGCATTGAACACAGAAATCCCTGATTGTATCACCCTCAGATTTAGATGTGAGTATGCCGCTGCAATATGGACAATAAGTTCTTTTCTTAGACATTGGTAGTTCCTTGTTTTGAAGGATTTGAGCAAATGAAAATCATATCATCTTTGGCAATCC
>JAGLWB010000176.1 GCA_023133655.1 Bacteroidales bacterium | reverse complement strand
GGGGGGGTTATATTACCCCAAGTTTTTTTCCAACTTTTACAAATGCATCGATTGCTTTTTCAAGATGATGCTTTTCATGTCCGGCTGATATCTGAACCCTGATTCTGTCTTTTCCTTTCGGGACAACCGGGAAAGAGAACGCGATAACATAAATACCTTGCTCAAGCATCATATTTGCAAATTTAACAGCAAGTTTAGAACTGTCGGGATATTTTCCGAACATGATCGGAACTATTGGATGATCACCTGGAACAATATCAAACCCCGCGGCGGTCATTTTTTCACGGAAATAGTTGGTGTTATTTTCTAGTTTATCGCGCAAAGCTGTTGTTGATGAAAGCATGTCCAGCACTTTAATAGAACCTCCGACAACTGCCGGTGCAACAGTATTGGAAAACAGGTATGGCCGTGCTTTATTACGCATCCAGTCGATAATCTCTTTTCGTCCTGAAATACAGCCACCGGAAGCACCTCCCAGCGCTTTTCCAAATGTGGTTGTAATGATATCAATTTTATCCATGACGCCACGATATTCATGAGTTCCCCTACCTGTTTTTCCCATAAATCCAGAAGAGTGGCTGTCATCAACCATTACCATAGCATCGTATTTTTCAGCCAGTTCACAAATTTCATCCAGTTTGGCAATATCTCCGTCCATGCTAAATACACCATCAGTGGCGATCATTCTGAAGCGGCAATCCTGCGATTCTTTCAGGCATCTTTCAAGTCCTTTACCTTTCTTACCAGTTGTCGGATCTTCTATTTCTACATCTTTCATATCACCGTGGTTGTAAATAAATCTTTTAGCCTTACAAAGGCGAATACCATCAATGATAGAAGCATGGTTTAACGCATCGGTGATGATAGCGTCTTCTGGCCCCAGTAAAGGTTCGAAAACAGCAGCATTTGCATCAAAGCAGGAGGAAAATAAGATTGTGTCTTCCATGCCAAGAAATTTGGATACTTTTTGTTCAAGAATTTTATGAATATCTTGGGTTCCGCAAATAAATCTAACCGATGAAAGTCCATATCCCCTACGGTCGATCTCTTCATGAGCTGCCTGGATCAGGTCGGGATTCGAGGAAAGTCCCAGGTAGTTATTTGCACAAAAATTCAGGCATTTTTCCCCTTTAACAATAATCTCGGCACCCTGTTCGCTTTCAATAATTCGCTCATGTTTATACAACCCGGCATCTTCAATACTGATAAGTTCCTTCTGTAAATGTTCTTTAATTTTTCCGTACATTTTAAAATGATTTTATAAGTTAATAAATCTGTTATTTTGTTAACAATGGAGGTGCAAAGATAGAAATTTATTGTAATTCATTGTACTTTGCTTTAATTCATTAAATTTTTGCTAAAAGTTGATAATTCATAAACACTGTGGGTAATATTTTTACAAAAAAAGTTTCCTGCGTGTTATTTTTATATATATTTGTCCCCTATATAATTATTGGTGAATAAAAATATAAATTATGCAAATAAATAGGGTGATATTTACGATTGCAATAATTGTTTCGGCCTTAGTTAATTCATTGGCCCAGGAGGTTAAGTATTTTTCACTGAAAGAAGCTATTAATTTTGCTATGGAGAACAATTATGAGATTATTAATGCTGAAAAGGATGTGGAAGCGGCAAAACAAAAAGTATTGGAAACTACCGCCATTGGATTGCCTCAAATTGAAGCTTATGTTGATTACAATAACAATATTGCTCTTCCTGTTAGCCTGATACCCGGTGATTTTTTTGATAAGCCTGGTGAAGAAATAGAAATTCAATTCGGTACCAAATACAATGCAACCCTTTATGCTTCAGCCACACAGTTGATTTTCAGTGGAGAATATTTGGTGGGTTTACAAGCTGCCAGAAAATTTCTAGAGAGAACAAATATTGATTTTTTTAAAAATAAAGTGGCAATTAAGCAAAAAATTTCTGACTCATATTATGACGTTCTTTCTGTGGAAAAAGGATTAATTATTATTGACACAACATTAAAGGTTACGCAGAAACTGGCAGAAGAAACCCGGCTTGTTTTTGAAGTCGGGTTTGCCGAGGATATTGATGTTGACCAATTGGATCTGTTGGTAGCCGATCTTGAAGCGTCCAAAATATATTTTGAAAATCATCTGAATATAACTCATGCATTTCTGAAATTTTATCTGGGATTAGGCGACAATGACAGTATTATACTTACCGATAATATCGAGTATTTAATTGAGGAGAGGGACAATTCGCCACTTATTGCAAAAACATTTAATTTTAATGAGAGTGTCGATTACCAGTTTATTAATAAGCAGAAGGAGTTAAGATTATTGCAGGTTAAGCTTGAAAAATCCAGGTACTTACCCTCTTTGTCGGCAACATTGAATTATCAAACTCAGGCACAGCGTAATCAATGGGACTTTTTTAATGCAGAAGGTAAATGGTTTTCGAGTTCTGCATTTGGAATTGCCATGCAAGTTCCAATATTCTCAAGCGGCCAACGAAAAGCCAAAGTTAAGCAGGCAGAGATCGCAGTTGATCAGGTAGAGGTACAAGAGAAGCAAGTGGTTACTACATTGAACCTTCAGTATAAAACGGCAATTAATGAGTATATGAATGCTTACCGGGTTTATCTGAATAAGGGGAAAAGCCGAAAAACATCTGCAAATATTTATCAAAAAACAACCCGGAAATTTACACAGGGAATGGCTTCCAGCCTTGATATTCTCAATACACAAAATCAATATTTGAGTATTGAAAATGAATACATCAATGCGGCACGGACATTATTGAAAGCCGGCGCGGAACTTGAAAAAATATTGACTAAATCTGAAAGTTATTAAATTATGGATGATAAAGTGTTAGCAATAGTAAAAAAGGTAAGGACCCTTTATACAGAGTATGGGATCAAGAGTGTTACCATGGATGATGTGGCGCATGAACTTAGTATCTCCAAAAAAACCCTGTATCAGCACTTTGCTGATAAAAAAGACCTCGTTCTTGCAGTATTAAAAGAAGATTATCGAAAGAGACAAATTGATTTCAGTTCAATATTGAATAACAAAGTAAACGCCATTGAGGAATTGTTTCTTTATTATAAATTACAAATTAGGATAATTCGCGATCATAAACCATCATTTGTTTATGATTTAAAAAAATATTACCCTGACATATTTAATCATTTCCAGGTTATTAAGCGTGAAAGGATTCTCGACAGTGTTCG
>JAGLWB010000175.1 GCA_023133655.1 Bacteroidales bacterium | reverse complement strand
GATTAACGTTACCTGATAATGATCTTTTTAACCGTTTTGATATTTTCACCGTCGATGAAAATAAAATACAATCCTTTGTTTTGCTTTCTCAGGTCAATGGTGTTCAGGTATCTACAGTTGATCGCTGCATGGTTTTCTTCATAGACCTTATTGCCGATAATATCAAAGATTTGAATATTGATGAAACTATCTTTATCAGCAATTATTTCAACATCAAACAAGCCTGAATTAGGGTTTGGGAGTATATTGATCGACGTGATTGTCATTTTTTCATCTAATCCAACGGTATTGTCAACTAAAATTTCTAACAATTCAGAGAATGGCCCGTCGCCACATTCATTTATTCCTTTGACTGCCAGAAATGCTTCTCCCAGGAATCCAGGATCCCAAATAAGGATACATGTTAAGTCATCATTGTTGAGGATGCCGGCATAATCAGGCTCTAAGACCCATTCATATTGAAGTGCAAAATTGGCGCCCTCTGTTGAATATTCAGAAGTAGTTGTATAGTATAGATCAACATATTCTGGCCCCTCCGGAGTTTCGGGGGTTTCCGGTAACGGAATAAAGCTTAGCACCATTTCGTCGCTGATGAAATCCGTTTTGGAATAAGCAGTTAAAGTCAGCGAAACCTCACCAATGGTGTAATCTTCATCACCAGGTGTATAAACAGGTGCTAATATTGTACTGTCAGAAAATGTACCTGTACCGGAGGTTTCCCAGTTCACAGAACAGATATTGCAAGCAAATCCCGATAGGTTATATGTGTCGCCTTCGCAGATAATTGAATCGCTTCCGGCATTGACGGAAGGTGGCATCAGTGGAGGAAAATAAATATGGTCAATCCATGCACAGTCTTCTCCACTGGAACCTTCTACATCTTTGATATATTTCCACTCGAAAGTATGAAAACCAGCAGTTACGGGAAAGGATTCTTCATTAAAAGCTGTCAACCCGCTCCATTCATCGACCAATTCATTATCGATAAAGAATTGCAATTTATCGTTCATTCCTGATGAAATCATCTTGTAAAATTTGATTTCCGTATTGAATAAATTTTCAATTTCGAGTTGAATGATCAGAGAACTGGATTCATTATCCCCTATTGTCCCGGTTCTCGCAGAATAGTTGCCGTAGAAGACATTTTCATCATCTATTTCCCATTCACTATCGCCTGCAAAATGCCAGAAGTTTGAAGAAAAATCGCCGGATTCAAAATCCTCATCAGGTGGGTAAATTGTATTGAAACACCAGATGTCTCCTGTTGCTGATCCATATTCATTGTACGAATCAATTCTCCAGAAATATTGTGTTTCATATTGGAGATCAAGGCCGGAATTGTAAATAGTATCATATATGATTTCTCCGTTTATTATGTTGGTTGGCGGGTTATCAGTTCCGAGAAAGAGTATGTAATATTCAGGTATTCCTCCATTACCGTAATTCCAACTCAGTATTGTGAATGGTTGAATGAAAGCAGCTCCATTATATGGGTAGGGATTGGCAGGTGGGAATGGTGCCCCAGCGAATTCAATTGTCCCAAAATGTGGTTGCTTGTTTTGATGAGTGATTACAACATCAATGGTTATGGGATCAATAAATGGGTCAATATTAATATTAGCTGTACCGTTGATATTTGCCTGCGCAGCCCCCAATAAATTTCCTTCATAAGAGAGGGCAGCATATGCATATGGATCGGTGTTAATAACTATTTGGCTTGTGTTTACCGGTATAATACCCGGATAGTTTGCCGTTACCGGATAAGGGTAAGAAAAATAAATCATAAGGGAAGGATCCCCCATTAGGTGATATACCTCCCAATAATAGTCATAACTTGATGAACCTTCTGTAACTGCAAGGTTTCCTGCAAAGATCATTTGGTCCTGGGTCATGTACCAGTCTTCAAAGGGTTCACCATGATCGTGAAATGTTCTGTCGTAAGCTCCCAGAGTAGTCCCTTCATACGTTGGATAAGTTACAATGTCGCCAACTCCGACTCCCCAGTAATAATCTTCATCCCAGTAAGTACTGTTAGAGGCACCAATATATCCAAGTGCTCCTTTATTTTCCGCTCTGAGAAGTGCTTCCCCAAAACATTCTGCAACATTGAATTTATTTGTCAGGCAGGCATTTCCAATCATAAGGGGGTATTTACCTTGATTCTGAAGGGTTGGAATATCACTGATCTTGAAAGATGGGTCAGACCAGCCATCCCAGTTGCCATGCGCCGTATAATTGGCATACGCCACGCCATTGCTAACATCCTGAATAATGTCTGCTGAATGACTGCCTGATTCAGGATACAGGTAAGTATGGGAAGTGATGCCATGGGCTTCATTGAAATAATAAGTGGTTCCATAATTGATCTGTCCATTGCCCCAGGTGGATCCATGACCGGCATCCATACCCGCAATCATATCTACTTCATTCAGGAAATATGGATCAGGCATCTGGAATTTTTCATATTCCAGCGTTTTATCAATTTGTGGTATTAATTGAGCCATATTTGTTGCTGAGAACCGGCCATAGTAAACTTCCGGGAAGTAGTCACCTGTATATTCGCAATAGTATAGGTCTGTGACATGCCCGCCGGATGAGAAAGAAGGGATCTGGTCAATATCACCGACAAACAGGACAAAAGAAGGTGCAGGATCAAGGAATGTTCCGGATTCATAAAGAGACTGAAGATAATTCTTAATAGAAGCAGTTGTACTACCAACAGCAGGATCATCTGTATAAGCTTCCACAACAGTAAAACCTTTTTTCGTTTTCCATTGGACAAAAGGCTGTAAGGTGGTTTCAAACATTGGATCGGAAACGATAACATATTTCACCGGGTATTTGGTTACCGTATCCCGTGTGTTCTCTAAGTTTTTATAATTGAATAATTGTCCGGTTAATCCTTTGAAGAATGGTGTATTATTTTTCTCCTTAAAAGTCAGGGTTTTCGAAATATTTCCATCAACATAAACAAATTCAATTTCAAGATCAGAATAGACTTTAATAACTTCGGTGACTGGATTGTATTGAACGGGGGCAATATTTATCCTCGCTATTCTTATTCCCCGTAACATTCCAAGAATTTCCGCAGTAGCGATATCTGAAGGATAGAATTTATCTTGTTGATAAATGTCTTCATTGACTATAAAATCAGCAGGTTGCTGAGCGCTTTTGGGAACGGGTGGCTGCACTGGTATGATGGGATACTCTATTCCAAGTTCTTCAAGTTTGTATTCTTTGACAGAGTAGCCTATTATTCTCACATCAATTTCCGCTCCAATCGGGATTTCTATCAGCTTCCGCAAGAGAGGTATTTTTGGGTTCCCGATAGTGAATGTGAATGAATACTCCGGAACAATTAGTTCTGTGAACATGCCTTCCGGAGTATTTACACCATGTGATCTCATTGATGCAAGTGAATTGCTTATTCTTAAATTAGAATAAGTGTTTTCAATGATTTTAAGTTGATTTTCACCTTCTGCGACAGGTAAAGTAGTTGCCACAGCTATATCCAGAACAGACAAAATAAGAGAAAAAATAATACCAGTCTTTACTAATCGGATCACCGATAAAAACAAAGTTGATTTCATGGTTTTTTTAGTTTTGATATAAAATTGATCCCGGTTGTTTTTCCAAAAGAAAGGCTGCTTTTTTACAGCAGCCCTGAATATTATCATTTTATAATGATCTTTTTAACCGTTTTGATGTTTTCACCATTGATGAAAATAAAATACAATCCTTTGTTTTGCTTTCTCAGGTCAATGGTGTTCAGGTATTTACTGTTGATCGGTGCATAATTTTCTTCATAGACCTTATTGCCGATAACATCAAAGATTTGAATATCGATGATATTATCTTTATCAGCAATTATCTCAAGATCAAACAAGCCTGAATTAGGGTTTGGGAGTATATTGATCGACGTGATTGTCATTTCTTCATCTAATCCAACGGTATTATCAACCAAAATCGCTAACAATTCTGAGAATGGCCCGTCGCCACATTCATTTATTCCTTTGACTCCCAGAAATGCTTCACCCAGAAATCCAGGATCCCAAATAACGATACATGTTAAGCCTTCGCTGTCGATAGCACCGGCAAAATCAGGCTCTAAGTACCATTCATACTGTAACGCAAAATTTGCACCTTCTGTTGAATATTCAGACGTTGTGGTATAGTATAGGTCAACGTAAACAGGTCCTTCCGGTGTAGCAGGGATATCTGGTAATGGATCAAAAGTGAGGGCCATATCATCAGTAATAACATCTTCACGTGTATGGGCTGTTATGGTGAGTGTGACATAGCCTGTTTCATAATCTTCAATACCAGGGAAATAAGTAGCATTCAGGATGGTATTATCATCAAATGTTCCGGTTCCTGAAGTAGACCATTCCAGGTAACAGAAATTCATTCCTGTACCATTTAGAGTGTATGTTAAGCCCTCACAAACCAGGTCATCTTCACCGGCATTAACAGTAGCTACAGCCAGTGGTGGAAAATAAATATAATCAACCCAGGCACAGTCATCACCTCCTGAACCCGCCTCATCCTTAGTGTACCTCCATTCAAATGTATGTAATCCTTCATTGACCATATAGGTTTCTTTACAATAAGCTGTTAGCCCGGACCATTCGTCGATCAATTCCCCATCAATAAAGAATTGTAGTTTATCTCCGTATCCCGATGACATCATTTTCCAGAAACTAACAGGGGCACCTAAAGCAGTGATGATATCCAGTTCGAGAATCATCGATGAATATTGATTATCTTCAATAGCGCCCGGCCTGGCACAAAACAGACCATTAAAAGGATGGGTGTCATCGATTTCCCAAGCCGCATCGCCGTAAAATGTCCAGTAAAATGATGTGAAATCTGCCGTTTCAAAGTTTTCGTCAGGCTCGCGGGCAGTACTGAAATGCCATACCTGGCCGATGGCTGTTCCATGCTCATTGTATGCATCAATTCGCCAGAAATATTCTGTGCTATATTCTAAATCAACAGGTGGCGAATAAGTTTTCTCATAAACAACTTCTCCATTTGTAATATTGGTAGGGGGATTATCAGTTCCCAGATAAACAGTATATTCAGTTGGTATTCCTCCCATGCCATCTTCCCATAAAAGGTCGGAAAACGGGAAAATGTTAGCCTGTCCGTTTGCCGGTGAAGGATTGACCACCTGACCGGGTTCACCAACAACATCAAGAAAACCTATAAAAGGATCAAAGTTAAAAGCCGTAACTACCAGATCGAACGACTCGAGGCTGTTAATGGTTTCGAATGTAAGGGTTGCTGAGCCACCGGTAATGTAAGCTGTTGCAATAATTTCGCCGTTAAAGGTCATAGATACCAGGCCATCAAGCGAATTTGTCGAGACTTCTAATTCAGTTGTTCCCAACGGAACAGGGTTTAAGTAATCAACATTTAATGAAAGCGGAAAAGCTGTTCTGACCATGACGGATGGGTCGCCAAAACATGTCCAGGTATCCGACATGCTTTCACCACTTGTACCATATTCGTCGATCATTTGCATACAGCCATTCATGGAAATACCGGCAAATGTTCTTTTGATATTGTCTTCAAAACTTTCAACCAGAATGTCAACCATTGCATCCTGACCTTCCATAGGCGGATTCCAGCTTTGGTTGATGGTTGACATAAGGGTAGCGATAGCGCCTGTGGGCTCTCCTGTATTGTTATCCGTTGCCCTTAGCCAGGCTTCGCCAAAACATGTACTGTTTACAAAATTACCATTAACACAGGCAACAGACCAAATAAAGGGAAGCATACCGGTATTAACCAGGTTGTTGACATCTGAATTGGAAAAGCCGGATGTACTCCAGGAGGTGGTGCCCCCATGGCCGGTATAAAGGATAATGCTTGACCCTGTGTTTATTTCATCTGCAACCATTGTAGACGTAGGATTACCACTTGCATCATTACCACCCTGGCTGCCGTCAAAAAATTCAGCATTCCAGGTATAGGTAAAGGCTAAAAGATCCAGTTGCATGTTACGTACATGCTCGTAGTCATATTCATTATCATCGCCAGGACCTTGATTAGATGCAATTCCAATAGAACGGGTAAACCAGTCAAAACCAAAGTAGGGGTATTTTTCGTAATTAACCGAGCGTGTAACCTGAGTCGTCACCTGGTCGATGTCTTCTGCTGAAAAGCGGCCTACAAAAAAATCAGGATAATGATCATTCCCTACAACAAAGCTATATGCATTATCTGAATCACCATTGGAAAATGAAGTAGGAACCTGGGCTGCATCACCAACGAGTAATAAATAAGTAAGTCCGTTGTCAAAATAATAATCTTCAACAAAATCCTTAATAGCACTGGAGTTACCAATGGTTGCTACATCAACCATTTCGACAGGCCTTCCAATCAATGTTTTCCATTGAATGAAAGGCACCATGGCAGGCATAAAATCACCATAACAAATAATCAGCATATTCCCTTCTTCTTCAACAGGGGTATAACGGGTTTGCCCCATGTTTAGAAAGTGGCGTTTATACAGTGTGTTGAAGTCTTTATCAACATGGGTCAATTCGTTGCGCCGGTACAAAGGGTTAATACCATTAGCATTTTCTTTGTGTATTTTGATGGTGATATCAGTATAAACACGTAATGTTCGTGAAACCGGATTATATTGGAAAGGATAAAAAATTACTGTTTGTCCACGGTAATCCCTGATAATGTATGGTTCGCGAAGCTTAGCCAGCTCGCCCGGATAAAAAGCATCTGTTTCGTAAGATTCGCCATACTCAAAAGGAACAGTTGCGGGGTCAATGTCCCTGGTAAAGTTTCCTTTTGAAGGGGCTACATCAATATTGTGAAATTCTTTGTAGCTGGAAGAGAATATTTCAATTTTCATTAGTGCTTTGTCAGGAATGATGACTGAAGCTGTCAGCTTGGAAAGGTCGGGATCTCCTTTTTGCAGCAAAGGAGAGCCATTATCATTACCGATGATATAGGCTGCACCCCGTGGTGTCAGCACTTCATCCATTAAAAACCCTTCGAGGGATACAGCGATCACCGAGGTTTCAATTGTGGATGAAATAAGTTGAATTTTTGGCGTTATGGGCTCATCTGAATTGATAGGGATCCATTTTTCACCAAAAACAATAACTAAGGATAAAAAGAGAACGATGGTAGAGAGATACTTTTTCATGAGTTTTTTATTTTTTACAGACAGGTTTGTTATTTAATTGCTTTTTGCTTTGATCCTTAAAGATATACAAAGATACGGCATTTATTGAGGTTTTACTAATAGATGCTTTTTTTATTATCTCCGCCCTGAAGGACGGAACTAGTCAGGACGGAGTTAGTCAATTAAAATAATGCGTTTAATGATAACTTCCCCTTCCGTTACTAAATAGAGGTAATAGATCCCGCTTTTGTATGCGGAAAGGTCAATGGATTCAATGTAATGACCCTGAAAGTTAACTTCCTTCATGTAAAACACCACCGCCCCTTGTGCATTTATGATTTGATAGGATAAGGTTGTTTTTCCTTTGGAATGAATCTTTAGGACAAAATTACCGTTGGATGGGTTTGGCAGAACAGTGCATGTAATCGTTGCTTTGGTTTCGGGATCCATGCCAACTGTATTATCCACAATTACTTCTAATATTTCGGAAGGTTCGCTTTCCCCACATTCATTTATGCCGGTAACAGCTATATAAACAACACCGAGGTAATCAGTGTTCCACTCTACCGTTGCAATTAAACCTGTACCGGAAATAGAGCCTGCTTCTTCAGGGGAAAGTACCCAAAGGTATGATTCGGCATTCGCTGCCCCTCCCGTAGAATATTCACTTGTTGAGGTATAAAACAGATCGATATAATCAGGCCCGGAGGGTGTAGAAGGTATGTCTGGCAGGGGGGTAATGCTCAATATCAGGCTGTCTGTTAATACATTTTCTCCGGCATAAACAGTAAGGGTTAAGATTACTGTTCCTGCCAGGGCATCTTCGTCACTGGGTGTATAGGTAGGGTTAAGTAATGAAGGGTCATCGAAAGCCCCGGTTCCGGAAGTGCTCCATTCCAGGTAACAATAATTTGTGGCAAATCCATTCAACCCAATTCCGGTATCGAAGCATGTTGATGTATCTTCACCGGCATTAATTGAAGGAGGTGCAAGAGGAGGGAAGTATATGTAGTCGATCCATACACAGTCGTCGCCGGAAGAAGCATTTTCGTTTTTGATGTATTTCCATTCAAATGTGTGCAGGCCATCATCAACCAAAAAACTCTCTTCACTGAACATACTCATTCCACTCCACTCATCTATCACTGTTCCGTCAATTAAAAACTGAAGTTTGTCACCGGTAGCTGTGGATGTTTTTTTTCGAAACTGTATCAAGGATGAAAAAAATGTTTCAACATCCAGCGTAATTTTCAAAGAAGATGATTGATTATCGTTAATGTTTCCTGATCTGGCTGAATGTGTTCCAAAGAAGGCGGTGCTGTTATCGATTTCCCAGGTTGCGTCACCTTCAAAAGTCCAGTTATATAGTGAGAAGTCGCCGGTTTCAAAATCTTCATCCGGGGGGTAGATGGTTGTAAAGTCCCACACTTCACCCTGTGTACAGCCACCATAGTTTCCGGCATCGACCCGCCAGAAATAATGTGTTTCAAAATCAAGAACCAGGGGTAGGGCGAATGAAGTTGAAGAGATGGAATCGCCATTGATAATATTTGACGGTGGGTTATCTGTTCCAAGGTAAATTTTGTAATATGTTGGTGCACCCCCTGAGCCCGGCTCCCAAAATAAAGAAGTGAAAGGTTCTATGTTATTTTGTCCATCAGGCGGGTCAGAATTAATAGCCATTCCCGGGGCGCTTGCTATTTTGATTGCATCGAGGTCGAAGCCGGCATCAGGCTCTGTCTGGAATCCGTTGCCATCATCAGATATCTTAAGGAAACGTGAGCCATACGATGCAATGCCGTATATATCGAAAGAGGTTGTTCCGGTTCCGGTGCCCAGTTCGAGCCATGGCCCTTCCATTGTCAGACCAATGAAAAGGGTAAAACCCTCAGGTGTATCATCCCCTTCATAAACAGTTATCTCCTCGCCGGGGCCATCAATAATAGGATATTGCATGTCAACTACCAACCATCCGCTTCTACCGATAGAATAGTTGATATTATCGGGGGCTCCGAGAAGTGAAGGGGTATGACCTTCATCGGCAAAGTTATTACCCGGAATTTGAGAACTGATGATCTTATAAACGTAGCGCCCTTCTTCCGGTTGAAGCTGAATATTGATAACTGAAGCATTGTTTTCTGTAACGGTCACATTATCAATGGTTGTGGTTTGGTACCCGTTAGCTATGGCCATGATGGAATAGGTGCCTGGCAACACAAACTTATGGTAATCTCCGATCTCAGGATCGGTATAGCAGGGAAAGAAATCATTGATAAAGACAAGTGCACTAACCGGATCACCCGTTGAGGCATCAGTAATTATTCCTTCGATGCCATAGCCTGCATTTTCAATCATAGCAAGCATCGCGGGTTCGTTATAGTTATAATAGGTCATGATTTGGGATGTGGGCGGTTGCTTCTGGTAAGAGATTTCCATCGACCATGAAACGGATCCCATGATACCGTAATTTGAATCCTTTGTACTTCCATTAATAGGGTACATGCCGGTGTTTCCCTGGCCGTAAGTTAATGTTGGATAATTTGATGTTGAAGAATAAACGCTGGCCAGGAAATGAATATGCGGTTTATCTGCTGCTACATCCGGGCGGTAGCTCCAGGGGTATGAGATGTATTCGGTTCCGCTGTGGTAGGTAGTATGGATCACAAATTGGTTGGTGAAAGTACATTCTCTCAATGCTTTTGATTCAACCTGTGAAAACGCCCCTGTACTGCTTCCTTCCTGGTTCCACATGTAGCCGGCATCACGGTTCAGGTCAACACCATTGTGATTGTATCTTGACATACTCACCCGGCCGTCAGGGTTAACCATGTAAAAAAGCCAGATTTCACGGGAGTTGATTAATTCGGTAATATCAGGATCGTTGTTGTAACTTAGGCACAATTTCCGGGCAAAACGGATTACAATCTCAGAGCAAATGGTCTCATCACCATGAATGCCGGCATCAAACATGACCTCTGCTTCCGTTTCATCAACATTAGGATTATCGCTGATCTTCAAAGCCCCAAGTTCTCTGCCCAGAACTGATGTTCCAAACATGTATTTTTTACAGATACCGGGGAAATGCTGTGCCAGGCTATCGGCCAGGTTTACAATTTCCTGGTAAGAATGATATTCATCCCGGTTTTTCCAGAAATTGTGGTAATATTCATTCAGGTCGTTGATACGGATCTCATAATGAAGTCCGGCTAATTCTAATTGTTTCACCTCTTCCGGAGTTACATAGATGACCGCATATCCATCCGGATAAAGATCGCCATTAAAATGAAGGCCATGTAGCTTTGATGCATCACCGGTATTCTCAATGAATACTTTTACTTCCATCTCTGCTTTACGCCATCCATTCTGGGCAAAGAGGCCGTTTATTATGAACAGAAGCAGGATCAGTGGGAATATGGTTTTTTTCATAGCTTGTGGTTATTCTTTAATTCGGGATGATCCGGATTTACGTTCATCCCGGGAGATAAGCTTTCCGGGTACAAAAGTATAAAGGTATTATTAATTATGGCACACAAGCAGGTTTTACCACTGTTTGTATGGACTTATTTGCTTCACTCATTTTCGTCAAGTGTCACTGATTTAACGCCCTAAGTAAAAATAATCTCCGGTTTTATTCTTCTTTTTTTGTGAAAATGATTATTTTTGAGGTTAAATAATGCAATTATATGAAGTATCTGATTTTACTTTTACTTTTGCTATTTTCTTCCTCTACTTCAGCACAGAACAGCCTTCTAACAGATAGTTTGGAAAACAGATTATCAGCATTACATGGCGAGGAGAGATTTAAGCCATTGTACCAACTTGCCAAATTGTATTCCAGGACCGATCCGGACAAAAGCCTTAAATATGCAAAAGAATCCTACTTTTTAGCGGATTCACTTCAGAATGACAGCCTCATTATCAGCAGTCTGAACGCACTGGCAATCATTCATTTTTACCTTGGTGAAAACTTTGAAGGGTTGAAATTCCTTAATATGATGATCACAATATTAGAGCAAAAAATTAGTGACCATCCTGAGAGCATATATTACAAAAGGATAATTTCCAATGCATACAATAATGCAGGCACTATACTCAGTGATATTGGAGAGATAGAGGAAGCTATCGGGAAGTTTTTTAGCGCTGAAAAATTTGCTTCAGAACTTCTTAATGACTTGCCGGATGATGTGGATTTGTTTGATCTGAAAATAATGTTATATAACAATATCGGCCTCTTATTTTATCAGACCGGAAATCAGGATAAAGGCCTGGAATTTCTGGAAATTGCCCTGGAAATGAGCGAACAAAACGAATTAATTGAGAGTATTGCTCTCTCATTGAATAACATAGGCCTTATTAATGTTAGTCAAAATCGCCTTACAGAAGCATTTGAAAACTACAAAAGGGCATTGAAAATAAACCACCTAACCGGAGAC
Organism: Bacteroidales bacterium; assembly: GCA_023133655.1. Taxonomy (GTDB): domain Bacteria; phylum Bacteroidota; class Bacteroidia; order Bacteroidales; family JAGONC01; genus JAGLWB01. The sequence continues at coordinate 9,664 of JAGLWB010000175.1, read as the reverse complement.
TCTATCACTATTGGCGGGAACCTTCATAACCTTGGATGGGTATATGAAAAACGAATGATGTACGACAGTGCGCTGTTCCATTATAATAATTCATTGGATATCAGTAAAAGACTGAAATATCAGTACGGTATCTCCAATACGTTGCGCAGTATAGGATTTATACAAACTGAAATGGGTAACCTTGGCCCGGCTGAAAGAGTGCTTGAAGAAGCTCTCAGCATTGCAGTCAATAGCGGCATAATGGAACTCCAGGAAAAAGCCTACAAAAATTTGTATGAATTATTTCAGAAAAAAGGCGATTACAAATTAGCTAATGAGTACCAAGACAAATACCATCAAACAACTGATAGTTTATATAATTTGAAAAGCAGTAACCAGCTTGCCTATTGGCAAACCAGGTATGAAACGGAAAAAATGGAAATGGAAAACCTGGCATTGCACAAAAACAATGAGATCCAACAGCTTAAGATAACCCGGAAAAACAGCCACATGCTCTTACTGATAATAGCTTCGGTGGCACTCTTGGTTTTCGTTGTCATTATTTTAGTAATGTACCGGCAAAAGGACAGGGCTTACCGGAATATTGTTAGAAAAAACATGGAAATTGTAGCTGTAGAAAAGCAATTATACAAAAGCTCACTCAAAACTACAGAAGGCCCGGAGCCTCGGGGTGCTGCAAGTATTGATGAAAATGATATAGAAAATGAGACCCTGATCGAATCACTCGAAGAATACCTTACCGATGAGAAACCCTATTTATCCCCCAATATCACCCTCAACGAAATCTGTAAGCATATTAACACCAATCGTTCGTACCTTTCCAAATTCATCAACCACCATTTTCACCTGAACTTTAATACCTGGATTAACAGCTACCGGGTAAAAGAAGCCAGGCGTTTGCTTTCTGAACAGCATTACGATCATATTTCGATAGAAGGTATTGGCGAACTGGCCGGGTTTAATTCAAAAGCAACCTTCCATGCCAGCTTTAAAAAAAGCATCGGTGTTACACCATACTACTACAGGCAAAAAAGATCATAAAATATTTCAGGTTTATCCTGATTATTACAGACAATTTATCCCTCCATTTTTACGATTTCATACTCCTTTTTACGATTTCATACCGGTAATATTTGCATTCAGCTGCCAGATGAGTTATCTTTAGTAGAAAAAATTAAGCACAAAGTATCTCTCATAATTCACAAATGAAGGTACAAATTATACCGATGAAAAGTTTAAATATAATAATTTCCGGAAAGCTAAATAAAGTAGGTTTCAGATACTTTATAAAACAGCGTGCCGCGAAATTTAACATCACCGGTAGTGTACGCTACAAAACCCCCAATTCGATTTTTGTGGAGGCTTGCGGCAACTCAGATGAGTTAGATGAGTTTTTGAAATATTGCCAGCTCGGTGTACCTTTTTCGGAGATTGAAAAAATTGAGGTTTCCGAAACTCAGCTTAAAGATTATCAAACTTTTGAAGTTATAGATTGAATAAAATAATAATACAAAATAAAATAAACTGTACTATGAAAACATTACAATTAAACCCAAAAAATTTCCCAACAAGATCAGCGATGTTGTTGATCTTATTGATGAGCGTAACAACGATTTTATCACAAAACAAGAGTGATTCGACTAAATATTTACCACAGATCAGTTTTGAAGCAACTAATGGACTGGGGCCATACATTCAGGGATCCAAACAGGAAAATATGTTCATGGTTTATGACTTACCTGATCAAACGACAAAAGTATTTTTCAGTTTCATTGATGTGGATGGTAATCAAGTCGGAACTTCATACACCGAGGAGGGCAGCTCCTTAACATCTGCTTTATGGTATGTTGAACTCGATACCTTCAATCTCCCTTTGTCACCACAACTGGATATAAGACTAACTTATGGTCAAGACAGTAGTGCTACATATAAAATTCCCTATAGAGTTTATCCCGATACACTTATATTTAAAGCAACAGAAGGATGGGGTTCATTTATCACAAACAATTACCAGTTTACCGATACTTCATGGCATCCAGTGCCCGAGTTATTAAATACTTTTACAGTTACAAATTTACCTCTCCGTACCGACACCCTCAAGTTTGAAATTTTGACAGCTGATTCAACGGTTGTTGATTCCTTGTGGGTTACTGCTTCTTTGGGCGAACACCTCGATTCAGCAGTATTTGCCAATGTAAGGATGGATAATTTACCCCTGTCCACCCGGTATTTGCGGGCACTGATCTGGTGTAATGGAGGTCCCAGAGATGGTCTTTCATATCATAAAGATCTGACGATTATTCCCCAGAAACCTAAACTGATCTGTAAATCCGAAGGAATAACATTACATGATTCTATCGGAGTATTTACTCAGAATCAAATTGCCGGTAATGCTTTATCGGTTGACAGCGTAAAATATGCTGTTATAACTAATGGTCCGGGGCTTGTTCCAACTTACCTTGTAGAAAATGGGTTCCAGGGTCCCTATAGTCTCGATCTGATTAATGGTACATTCTCCATTGAGGCATGGCTGAAGATGGATCTAAACAAATTATGGAATAATCAAGGGAACATAGACATGTATTTTATGTTGGTAGATTCGGTATGGGCTATTTATGTCCATTCTTACTGGGATCAGATCGTTTTTGAAATATCATCTCTTGCAGGTGGTAATGAGTATTGGATTTATGGCTTTAAAACAGGATTTGATCAATACCATGATTCTGACTGGCATCATATTGCTTTTACTTTTAATGGGCAAAGCAACCCTTTAGAATATGCATTCTACCTTGACGGAGAATATGTTTGGTGCGAGTTTAGCCAGGAAAATTACAACTACGTTAAATATAACACGAATTATGATAGTTATTTTTTAACCAAGCACCTGATCATGGGCGGTTGTCTTTCGTATCTGGTACCAAACACACCGGATTATTCCTTTATCACTGCAATGGATGAGGTAAGGATATGGAACAGGGCGCTCAGTGGTGAGGAAATCAAAACGAATTATAAAAAAACTGTATTGCAGGATCCATCACTTGTCGGTTACTGGAATTTTAATGATCTCCGTAACCGCTTGGGAACGATTTCTGATATCAGTTATAAAAACAATAGCGGACAACTTAAAAATGGTGCAACATTCATTCCCCAGTATCCGCAATTACAGATAACTCTGGATACCATTGGGGTCACTTCCTCCAATGCCCTGACAGACTCTATTGTCTTTTCATTCATAGATGCAAACAATCAAATTGTGGATTCAGATACCCTGTTATCAAACAATGGAAATGGCACCTTGATATATGATATATCTTCATTGCCATATGAAATAAGTCATTTACGCATAAGTGAATATTTCCCGGGGGCTGCTGATACCGGATTTATTACCAAATATAACCTTAATGGATGGGCTCCTCCGCCCATTGCTACTCCTTTCTACAACTGGAACACCTATTATCATACTCCTGAAAGTTTTGGATCGCTTAATAATCCAATAACCGTTTCAAACTTTCCGGAAAACACGGAAAAAGTAATTCTGGGACTATGCGATGAAAATAATTTTTATGATACGGCAGGTTATACAAAAAGCAGTGTTCCATATGAATATTCGCTTACATTGAATGGGACGGATAATTATATCGAAACATCACAAAAAGTTTTATCACCATCAAATTTTACTATTGACCTCTGGTTTAGGACCACGACTAAAGAGGGAGGTAAAATAATTGGGTTTACGGAAAACCAGAATGGAATAGCAAACGAATATTATGACCGTGGGTTATATATGGAAACAGACGGCTCACTCAAATTCAGGATAGATATAATGGGTGCCATACGCTACCTGTATGGTTCAAACATATACAATAACGGGGTTTGGCATCATGTTACTGTATTTGTAGATGGTAACAATTATTCCGCATTGTACATTGACGGCTGTATGGTTGACTTTCTGCCGGCATATGGCACATTTAATTATGAGGGCTACTGGGTAATCGGCCGGAATAATAGTTCACAAAAATCCGGACAAAAAGCTATTTCAGAATTCTTTCAAGGATCACTATGTGAAATAAAAATTGAGCATTCATCTAAAGATTTTAGCGACTCGGAAAATACACGTTTTCAGTCAAAGAAGTCGGGAAATGGAGGTTTATATTATAAGCTGGATGAAGGTACCGGAACTGTAATAAACGACAGCCAGGGAAATAATAATGGTGAGATAAAAGGAAGCCCGCCCAGATGGAGTCACAGCAATAAGCTTTCGACCGTTGTATGGAATAACAACATGGTCAATAAGCAGCCGGGTGTCTATACATTTTTTGCCAGGGTGTTTTACCCTGGTGGACCTGATACAGGGTTAACCTACCCACTTGGAAGATACCTCATTAAAGATCCTTTTCCGGGAGAGATCTTTTATTATAACCTGATGGAGGGATTGGGATATTTTAATGAAGGAACCCATAATATAAATGCACTGCACTATTATTGCGGCTATACTTACCAGGGGCAATATAATTGGAAAGATAATTTTTTTAAACTCCGCTTTCTCTCACCCGATCATCGGTTAATTCATGATTCTACTATTACCTTCACGTCAAATAGTGATATGGGTTGGATATGGACAGATGTTGGTGAGGCACCTCCCGGAAGTTATTTGCATTTTCAGTTCGGTTATCATACAAATGATAATGCTGAAGTTTGTATGAATAAATTCTCTATCCCTATTTACATAAGACCCATGATACCACCCATTGTTGCCGGCGACTTTGGACCATTCGATCAAGCCATAGCCCCAGGTGTCATGCAAAGAGAAAATACTTTTGTTATTACGACTGAGGTGCTCTCAGACCTGAAAAAAGTCAAAGGTAAATTTTATACTGACCGAAACGAAGAAATAGGTTCAGTTGATGCTGAGAAAATTAATGAAACTACCTGGCATCTTACGTATGATATGTCAACCCTTGCGCCTCCTGTCACCCTGTTGAATTTTGAATATTATTTAGGCGAGGAGGAGTTCCTGGCATTGGTACAAGGACCCTTTAAGATCACCATTCATCAAACCAGGCCGAAATGGTTTGATTTTATACCGAATTCAGATTTTCATAATATAGTACAAAATGGTGAAATCGTGACATTCGATATCACCACGACCATTTCACAAAATTATTTGTTTGACAATACACTTCTTGTTGAGATCCCTGCAGGTATTCCGATTATTGGTGAGACTTTCAGTAAACTCAAAGCACCCACTGCGGAGGTTTATCTTAAATATACCATCCCTGAATACAATTTGGAACTGACCAAGGCTCCTGAATTTTACAATTCTATTGTTAATCTTGGAGGCGGTGATGAAAACGTTCTGAACTTTCAGTTTAATACAGCGCAATATAATTCTTATTATCTGGATGAGCACAGTAACCTGTTTGCAACCCAGAATTTTGCTACAGACGGCAGTCTGTCATCAAAACTGACGCAAGTAGAAGATTTAATCGAAAAGGTAGTAGAATTGCTCAACGATGCTTCAGACATTAATCCGGAGGAATTCATTATAGCTCCTGATTTTTCAATTGATTTTACAGGAGGTTTTAATTATTCTTCAAGATTGCATCTTACCATCGATACATTAACTGGTAAATGGGGATCGGTTGGGAACCTGCATGTTGATGCCAATTCCCAACATGAAGAAGCTTTTAAAAACAGTGCGTCCTTTCATTTCTATTCAGGAGCCATGGGAGTAGATTTTGGTGTTGGAGTAAAAATTTTCGATGGTTTTTTCAATGTCGATTTTGTAACTGATATGCGTTTTGACCTAGGTTTTGGACAATCGTATATAAACTTGCCTTTTTATAAAAACAGGTTTCTGAAATCCTTTGCATTCCAGATCTATGGGAAAATTGTGACCAAAGAGCTGTGGGGATGGTTTGAACAAACAGTCTGGGGTCCTGAATTGTTTTATTCTAACATACTTTGGGGTGATGATATGACGGATGCATTCCCTACACCAGAAAAAAATAAGCTGCTGGTAAAAAGTATTCCGGTCAATTCTTCCTGGCCTGAACTGAGTAAAGAAATTAAACCCGTTAGCTTGTATTCAAAGATGCCGCAAGCATACCCGGAACAATCAATTGTTTTTTCAGAAGACTGTAAGTTATTTACCTGGCTTGAAAAAGGTAATTCCTATGGGGAAAGAGCTCTGGTAGCCTCCTATATCAGTGATTCAACGGAAAAATTCTCAGAGAAAATAACATTAACAACAAATTTTCATGCGATAAACCACCCTGTGGTCGATATTTTGGGTGGAAAAATCATGATAGCCATTTGGGCTCAAACACGTCATACGAACGAAACTATTCTGGAGGTAAAATCTTTGGATGTTCTTAATGAATTTGCCCAGACGCAGGATATATGGTATGCCTTTTATGATTTAGAAACAGCTACCTTTATTCAGATGGGTATGATCGATGATGATTCTTCTGCCATTATTTCCGGAAGAGCTGAAGGCAATCCTGAAATTACTGTAATTTCTGATAACTGTGCTTTGATTACCTGGCAGGTGGTTGATTTTGAAGACCATAAATCTGATATCTGGTATGTGCTTTTTGAAAAACAGGGTGGAATATGGGTGGCTTCCAATCCTGCCGTAGTAGCAGAAATTGATGGTATTGAAACATATTTGGAAATTAAATCACCAGAGGAGGATTTTGCCGTAATGGTATGGATGAATACGAATACCGATTCCCGGCAAAATCGTTTAATGACCACCATCTTTAATGGAGCAGAATGGTCAGCACCTGATGAATTGGTTGCACCTGTTGAAAATTATCATTACAATTACCTTGATATGGCATTTTCTAATGAATTTGGGGCAGTGGTCTGGACCACCTTTGTTGATGATACAGCTTATAATCATTATGAAACATTGTCGCTGCTTCCCTGGGACCCTGTTCAGGATCAATGGAGCGGTGCATCGCCCATTGTGTTGATGACAGATTCAATAAATCATCTTCAACTTCCTGAGATTACAGTTGATGGAGATGGTAATACCGTAATAGCCTGTAAAGTGGAACAATTTATTAGTAAAACCGGGGAAACAAAGATCAGCCAGGTTGATCTGCTGGTTGGCGATCTTAACTATCCGTATAGCCCATGGAACCACATTGTGGCAAATGAATTTGTTTGTGATACAACAAAGCAGGTTGCTGATCTGGAAATTTCATTTATTGGACAGGATACCTTGATGATTTTGAGTCATGAGTATGTAATGTTGCCAACAAGCTCACCATTTGAACCTAAGAATGGGATAATTTTTGGCGATCCCTATATGAACCTGGTTCTGCGCAGCTTTTGCATTGATGATCAGGGAACGGTTGAGGATATTAATGAGTATGATTACTTTCTTGGAATAGAGGATGACTTTGATTATTCCTCTGATGTCAGATTATATCAAAATTTCCCGAATCCTTGCCTTGGCAGCACAACCATACAGTTTTACATTCCACATGATACACCTGTAAAACTTGAGCTTTTCGACATGAATGGTGTCAGGAGCGCCGTACTTGTCGACAATAAGCTCTTGCCGGGCATGTACGAGATTAACCTGAATACAATAGTATTGAAACCAGGGCCGTATATCTATAAACTGACAACTGATGATGCAGTACGGACATTAAAGATGATGGTGGGGATGTAATGTTATCAAACTTTATCTTTTGGTTGTTTAAGATAGTTAAGGAGATTCGACGATTATTAATTTTAGTTCATATTCTGCTTCTTTAATCTCCTTTCCTCAAATAAAGCAACATTTGACGGGATAACCGGTTTCAGCCAGTTCATCATTGCCAGTGACCGTATCCCGGATGAAATAATTATTCCGAGCGACATATTAGTATCGGATATAATTATCTATCCTAATCCCACCACTGGAATAATCAATATTAAAATGACTAATATAGATTATGAGGAGCCGGTTTATTTAGAGGTTTACAATAATGTGGGAGTACGCATTTACGATAAAACATTGATCACGCAAAGCAATAGTTCAATCAACCTGTCTCGTTATCCTCCAGGACTGTACATCTTTAAAGTGCAATATCCTGATAGAATAGAGCTGAAAAAGGGTATTAAATTTTAAATTTTCTGCTATTCATGGAACATAACTCATAATTATTATAACTTTTTTGAGTTATTATTCGTTTTTGTTGTATTTCCCGCTGGCGCGCGTCCAATGTCATTAAGTTAAGCTGTAACATGTTTGACATCAGATAATCCTCTTTCTGTTCTTAAACATTGGGGGTTTCGCTCTTTTTCTGTATTTTCCTACATCTCGATTGAACTTTCTTCCTTCTCTGATGGGAATGATTTGTTTTACCAGAAGTTTTTCTAATTCCTCCAATGTTGCCTGAGAACCCTTATTAATAAAGAGATCTAAAATTTTATTTTTCATAAACCCTAATGAAACGGAAGTGTTAATCTTGTAGTCATACCTTCTTCCTGAGGTCTTTTGATCAACTTCTGTTTGAGCCTCATCTATAATTAATGACTGGACGTTGCTTATGAATAGGGCACAATAAAAATCTTGTAATATGGCATGCTTTGTTAAGCCTGAAAAATTCTCAACTACTAAGATATTTTTAATTCGATTATAAAATATTTCAACATTCCACCTCCTGAAGTAAAGCTCTTTAAAGCAATTGTATGGATAAGTTTCATTATCCAACAAAGAAGTCATGAGAAGTTCAGTCTCTCCACTTTCTAAAGGCACCTTTATCAACCTGACTCTTATTTTGGTGTCTTTTGTTAAGTTAGGGTACTGAGATACATGATCCTTTCCTGGCGCTATTTTAACTATTGCTTCCTGATTGCCTGATGCCATGAATTGTTTTGTTACATTATTAAAACCGTGTTTGCATCGAAATAAAAAATCTGCTTTTTGATTTAAAATTTCAAAAGCCAGCAGGAAGCTTGGGTATCCTCTGTCCAGTATTACCAGATCATTTTCTTCTAATAGTTTTACATGCTTATGAGCTAAAGTAATTTCTCCTGTTTTCTGGGGAGATAATACCCCTTCCAAAACAAGTTCATTTAACACATCATATAATACAGATACTCTTGCCTGAACTACATCTTCTGTTTTATTCTGGTTTTTAGTCACGCCATATTCTGCCTTTAATTTCTCTGAATATGGCAGTGTTGCCCGGCTCCCATCTATGGCTAATAATCTGTGCCCTTTCCATAGTCTTATCCTTTCCTGGTTGTCTGTATAATATTCTTGTAACAATACCTGGTTCATCCCGACAAAAATATCTGGTGAAAGTTTTTGTCTGCTTTGGGTAAAGGCACTGGCGGGTATATCTATTACTTTATTTATTTTTTCTTTTAGGTAAGAAAAAAAAGAGTGTAGTTCTATTGCAAGTGTACGCTTTGGCATATTTAGTAAAAATAGAATCAGCAGTTCGAAAGTCAACTTACGATTTCGTGAAAAGTCTTTCTTTCCTATTCGGTACCTGACTTTTGTAGACGGGTTAAAGATAAAGGATTCTATTTGACTAAACAGTAGGCTGTTTTTTTTTCATTTTTTAATCAAGGTCTAAAAATATACCACTTGATTAGTGAGGATCTTTGTAAATTACTAACAGACAATTGTTTATTTCTTAACTTAATGACATTG
>JAGLWB010000174.1 GCA_023133655.1 Bacteroidales bacterium | reverse complement strand
ATGCTGCTCCCCGGCGATGAGATAAGAATGCCTTGTGATTCTGTTTTTCTTCCCGAAACAAACTGGCAATGGATATGGTCTACTAAAGGAATGAAGCTGGATACAAATTTTTATGATCCAGCCTATGTTATGTCCTATTTCAAACAAGTTCTAATACCCATTACTGACACTTCCCGTTTCTTTAAAAAGAATTTTCAATTTCGTTTTAAGAATTATGTGAGCCTGGCTAATAATATTTTACCCAGCTGGCAGAGCAACATGGATCAATGGCATATTGATTACATATACCTGAATATCAACAGGACACATAAAGATACAACATACAAAGACCTTACTTTTGTTGAACCCGCCCCATCCATGTTAAAAAGATATGAGGCAATGCCTTATAATCAGTATGTTAGTGAACCGATACAGGAAATGATCGATTCGGTTAATATCCTCATCAGTAATCTGGATACACTTAGCCACAATTCAATTTATAAGTATCTCTTATTAGACCAATCTGAGTTCCCTATTGACTCCTGTTTGAGAGGTAACTGGGACATACCGCCCGTTTATGATTTTGGATTCCTGGATTACGTGTATTTCTCACGCCCTCCTGTCTGTTTTGGTTTCTACCCCATTGATTTTAATGCTGATAGCGCGGTTTTTATTGTAAAACATATTCTGACCAGTGCGCCAGGAAGCTTTGAAAACCTGGGCGACACGATGTATTATGAACAAAAATTCTATAACTATTATGCTTATGACGATGGTGTTCCTGAAGCAGGTTATGGACTGAAAGGACATGACCCACAACTCGCTTATCGGTTCAAACTTAATAAACCGGACACGATAAGGGCAATTCAGATGTATTTTAATGAAACCCTCTCGGGTGCTAACCAGCAATACTTTTACCTCTCAGTCTGGAACGACAATAATGGCACTCCCGGAGATGTTATATATTCTCAGGGAGGTGAAAAGCCTCAATTTACAAATTCACTGGATCAATTATATACCTACTACCTTGATTCGGCTGTCGTAGTGACCGGTACCTTTTATATCGGCTGGATCCAGACAACGGATGATAACCTGAATATCGGTTTTGACAGAAATAACAATGCTCAGGCCAACATTTTTTACAACACTACAGGTACATGGATTCAAAGTATGTACGAAGGCGCCTTGATTATGCGCCCGCTTCTTGGTAAGGCAATCCACGACTACCCAAACAACCCCAATTTGCCTGCAACAGGAAAGCTGAAACTCAGTCCAAATCCTGTAAAATCCTCAGTACTATCCATTGACCTGCCTCTTACGCTAAACAACCCTACGGACAATTACGACTTATCCATGGAAATATACAATATTATGGGACAGGTAGTTTACAACGGAATTTACCAACAAGAATTGGATGTCTCTTTTTTCGATAATGGCCTTTATATTGTAGTTGTTAAAAGAAAAGATGCCAGCGGATATTTTTCCGGAAAGCTCATCATTTTACATTAACAACACCGGGCTGCCCTTCACTATTCCATGACAGAAAAAATCAATATACAGGATGAACATCAGGAGTTATATGAACATTTCAATATAATTGCTGACAAAAGGCAGAGTTCAGTACGTGTCGATAAGTATCTTATGAGTCGTATTGAAAATGCCTCGCGTAACAAAATACAACAGTCTGCCAAAGCAGGAAATATTCTTGTAAATGATAAACCGGTAAAATCCAATTATAAGATAAAGCCAGGTGATCAAATTTCCATCGTGATGACCTACCCTCCCAGGGAGGTTAAAATAGTACCCGAGGATATTTCTTTTGATATTGTTTATGAAGATGATGATGTGGTTGTGATCAATAAAGCTGCCGGCATGGTTGTTCACCCTGCATTTGGAAACTATACCGGAACTCTTGTCAATGCATTAACCTGGTATTTCCAGCATCAACTTACATCAGAAGTAGCTGCAACGCCATTCCTGGCACATCGTATCGATAAGAACACATCCGGAACGCTTTTGGTTGCCAAAAACGAGTTAGCTCAGACTAAGCTGGCAAAGCAATTTTATGACCATACAACAGACAGAAAATATATAGCTCTCGTATGGGGTGATCTGAAGGAAGATGATGGAACCATTACCGGACATATTGGAAGAAATCCGAAAGACCGTAAGACAATGACGGTTTTTCCTGCCGGTGATCATGGAAAACATGCAATAACGCACTATAAAGTGAAAGAACGTTTTGGTTATACTACGCTTGTTGAATGCATACTTGAAACGGGCCGCACCCATCAGATACGTGCGCATTTCAAATACATAGGCCATCCCCTTTTCAATGATGCTGACTATGGTGGTGACCAGATACTTAAGGGTACGACATTTTCAAAATACAAACAATTTATTCTGAATTGTTTCAAAATATTACCCCGCCAGGCGTTACATGCCCAGTCGATTGGCTTTATACATCCTTCCACAAATAAGCCACTCCATTTTTCCGCTGACCTGCCTGATGATATGCGGGAAGTTATTGAGAAGTGGAGACGGTATGTGGAGCAAAGGAAGAATGAATAACCTCTCAGGCTTTTGAGTGGTAGATAACGTTTATTTGACGGAAGGCGGTCTGCAGTACTTTGTAATTTTTTATTGTTTATTTGTTATTTCTGATTTTACTTTTTAATTTTTAATTTATCATTTGAATTCCTTAGGGCGACTTAGTGCTATCCTTTGTGCATCCTTTGTGGTAAAAAAAAATCCTTGCAAAAAGATTTTATTCGCTTTTATCAAGTGTCATTGATTTATTCGAAATGATAAATCAGAAATTCTAATGAGAAATGATAAATTAGAAATATTAATCAGGAATAACCAATAACAGATAATGAATAAGAAATAAGAGATAAGAGATCAGGATAATAAAAACAAAAGTTTACTTTATGTAAGAAATCTTCTGTACTGAATTGGCCTCATCACTGCTAACCTCCAGGTAATAAACGCCTGCCCTGTTTTGACTCAAATCAATATAATAAGCGGAAAATGATAGCTTTTGAATCCTGGCTTTAACTTCGGCACCAAAATTATTAAATAATTTCATTTGAACATTCCCGCTGTATTCATCTCCCAAAAACACTTTTACAATTCCATTTGTCGGATTTGGAGAAATGACAGGCTCAACCGAAATATAATCCGTTTTCGTGATGGTATCTGAATTCATTTCACCTGTAACGATCAGGGTAACATCAAACTTACCAATTGAATGATATTGAACATTTGTTGGATTTTGATCAATAGATGTTTGAGGGGCACCTCTCTGAAATATCCATTCCCACTGATAAGGATCCCCGGAAGAAATATCAGTAAAATCAATACTTCCTTTAACAGGAATGGCGTTTGTATCTGTTGTAAAATTTGCTACCGCCAGGTTTTCATAATAGATTCCGTTCAAGTTTGGGATTCCGGTATTATCAGGATCCAGCCAATCTTTTAACCGGGATTGTGGATCATCACCGTTTGATTCCCAATGATAAGAAAACTTACCATAATAATCGGGCCCTGTCGGGTACTGGCATGATGCCTCACCTCCGGTGAGTGTCCCGACCACAAATCCTTCTAAATCATATAGAGGCGATCCGGAAGACCCACCTTCGGTTACTCCATGGTTGTTTTCTGTTTCCGACCAGGTTACTTTCCAATGCGATGGCAACCCGTTTCCCAGCCATTGCACAGTAACAAGAGGTGTTGTATATGTTGAAATCTTCTTCAAGTCACCCATTGGGTGATGGATTGTAACACCCGAAGGACTGGAGATATCCTCCCGGTCCCATCCATTGAAAAAAGGATTAACAGAAGCTGGGATCTGTTGATTCAACTCAACCAGGTAAAAGTCCGATCCCGTACTACCCGTATTTCCTCCCTGCGACCGAAATGTGGCTCCTACCAATGTTTGAAATCCAGGTTCCTGATCAGGATTCTCACACTCTGCCGCTTCATAATTGAAGTAAAATATCCATTTATTCAGATCGTTTTCATCGGCATAATGTCCTAAGTGGTAGGCACAATGATCTGCTGTAATGATATATGGCTCATAATCGTTTCGTTGGTTGTTTAAAAGAACACCTGTACACCAGTATGCTACGCCGCCATTTTTAGCCGAGATTTTCACAACTCCTTTTTTCTGATCCTGCCAGGAAGATCCTTCCGAGCAATTAATATTGACTTCACAAAAATCAGAATCACCAAAATTTCTATCATTGTTCTCAAGAATAAAACCAACTGAACGATAAGCATAGATCATTTCTGAGAGTAAAATTTCTTTTTCTCCAATGATGTTGTCAGGTTCAAAATATTCAATGGTCACAGATTCACCAGGGATCAATTCGGCTGCAAAAATACCAGAGGATGAGTTATTTATTGAAGTATAAGCACCTCTTACATAAGAACCATCTTCACTATAAAAAAATAATTTCCCGCCCTCAGGAAGATGAAACCGGTCAAAACATAAACCTAAAGCCAGTGCACCCGTTGCTACAAGCTTTAACCTCCAAATCCTGCCTGATCCGGGAAGCGCTGTTATTGTGCCGGCTTCTGTTACATCGATATCCGTTTCAAGTACAACACCATACCGGTAGGGATTTCCATTCTTGTCGTTTCTTTCATCTTCATTTCTGATCGATTCATAATCGATCCCTCCAACATAAATAATTTGAAAATTATCATCTATGCCAGGGTATAAAAAACTGGGTGGTTCCCCTCCCGGATTGAGCTGGCTAAAAACACATTTAGCCATCACAAGAAGAGTAAAAGTAAGTATAGGAAGAAATAATTCCCTAATCGCAAAAAGTCGGTTCACACTGTTATTTTGTTAAGGTGATTTTCTTAAGAATCACGCCTTCCATAGTTTCAATATTGATGTAGTATAATCCGGGATTATGGCCTGACAGATCAAACTGCATTTTCTTTTCGAAAGGCTTTTCCGGACCAATCTTAAGAACACTATTTCCCAGTGCATTGAATACATCAATACGGTTAATGGTAGAAACATCCCCGGCAATTACCACATTTATCATTCCGTTAGTAGGATTTGGGAAGATAAAGACTCTATCGGAAGTGATGTTTTGCTCATCCACACCAACACCACTAACATAGATATAATCAACCTCCGTTTTTGTATCCTGTCCAAAATTATTTACAACGGTAAGCGTAACATCAAATGCGCCATTTTGGTTGTAAACTATATTCTGAGGGTTTTGCTCGCTGGAAGTCTCCGGCGTACCTCCTTCGAAAACCCAGCTCCAGGAAATTGGATCTTCTGTAGAGAAATCCGTAAAGTTAACACTCTCACCTTCAACGATAAACACGTTATCAGCTTCAAAATCAGCTTCAGGAACATAGCCAACATTTATATAGTCGGGTTTTGTCAGTGTATTTTCCCCAAAAGGATTTCCGGCAGTCAGTGTAACATCGAATGCCCCGGCAGCATTGTACTGAACAGGATCGGGAAATTGCAGGTTTGAAGTTCCCGGATTGCCTCCTTCAAATACCCAATCCCACGATTCCGGAGAGCCGGTTGATTGGTCAACCAGACTTGCTGATTCGCCAACAAGGATATACCTGTTGAAGCAGGTAAAATTAGCCTCAGGAGGGCCAAGAACGGTAATAAAATCCAACTTAAGGGTATCATGTGATCCGTATTGGCTTGTAACGGCCAAAGAGACAGAATAGCTACCCGGTGTATCGTAAACAATGCCCAGTGGATTCTGTTCAGTAGAAGTTTCCGGATCTCCTCCCTCAAAAAACCACTCCCATTCAGAGGGGTTACCATACGAAACATCAGTAAAATTAACAGCATACCCAATAGGAATCAATGTTGTATCTGCCACAAAATCAGCAGTTGGCGGGCCATAAACGGTAATAAAATCATCCTTTATCTCTGTATCAGTTCCAAAGTCATTGGTAACGATCAGCTTAACCTGGAAAACACCTGCTTCATAATAATGTATGGGAGCGGGATTCTGGTTAAAAGAGACACTCGGTGTTCCTCCTTCAAGCTGCCAATGCCATGCGTTTGGATTGCCTGTAGAAGCATCGGTAAACGTTACAGTTTGTCCAACGCCGATTTCCGTGTTATTTGCATTGAAATCTGATTCGGGCGGGTCGCCAACAGATATATAACCTGTTTTTGTTTCTATATCTGAACCAAAGTTATTTGAGATAGACAAGGTAACTGAATAGCTTCCATAATTATTATATACAATATTTTCAGGGTTTTGGTCTGTTGAGCTTGTCGGGTTCCCTCCCGGAAATGACCAACTCCAGTTCTCAGGGTTTCCTAATGACAGATCAAAGAAATTGACACTATCACCAATAGCAACCGATGGGTCATCGGCTTCAAAATCGCAGATTGGATCATTGCCATCCGTTCCGGGAAGGTAAAAATCTCCGGTACTTATCGGATCAAGCCAGTATTTCAATTGTTGATGAGATTGATTACCCATTTTATCCCATGACCAATATACTTTTCCATATAATGAATAGGATGTGTTCTCACATGACTGGTTACCCGGGCCACCTCCCAGATCTCCAACTATTCGGTGTTCATTGTCAAACAAAGGTGATCCTGAAGATCCCTCTTCAACAATAGATGTTCCGTTAACTGTTGGTGCCCATACCGCTTTCCAATGTGAAAGAACTCCGTTGTTATTCCACTGGGAATGACCTAAAGTAGTGCTATATGTGGATATTTTTTTAATATCACCGGCAGGATGGTGTATACTAACTCCACTAGGGCTTGGGGTATCCGTACGGTTCCAACCATTCCAGTAAGGTTCATGTGATTGAGGAGGTGTTGAGTTAAGTAAAAGAAGAGCAAAATCCGATCCTGTATAACGGTCACCCTCAGCTTTAAGTGAGCACCCGGTCACTGTAAAATTCTGAGGGCCTGATGAACCGTTACATGTAGCAGATTCAAACTTAAAATAGAATATCCATTGGTTAAAGTGTGATGCCAGACAATCCTCTCCACAATGGTGAGCTGTTAAAACGTAAGGAGTAAGATCCCATGTAGTATTGTTTATCATTGAACCTGAACACCAACCGATCCATCCTGCCGGAAGAACCATATATTGCCTGACCACTCCTTTTTTATCCATCTGCCAGTTATCTCCTTCAGGGCAGTTCACATTGATCATGCACCATAACGACCCTCCGCGATCTTCAGGTTCTTCCATTAAGGTAAATGAAACTCCGCGGAAGAGATAGGCCATATCTGAAATATGAATAATTGGATTTTCAGTAACGCCATCAGGTTCATAATACTCAAGCGTAACCGACTCTCCTTCAATAATCTCAGTTGAAAACTGGCCGCTCTTATCATTATTAAAATCAGTAAAAGCACCGATAACCTGTGTTTTCATCTCATTATAAAGATAGAGCTCGCCACCCACTGGCAGCCAGAAGTTATCATAATAGAGACTCAATGCAATGGCATCCTCAGACCTGATGGTAAGCCTCCAGATTCGGCCACCTGTTGGCAGGTCTGTCCAGGTACCGGCATCTTCAATGGAAAGATTTACCGGAATAGTATGCCCGATACGATACGGACCAGGACTGTTAACCAGGTTATCATCGGCCTGGTTAATAATATCCATTCCCAGGGGAGAAAATGCCACCTCTTGAAACTCATGTGAAATATCCACGGTTGAAAAACTCGGAGGCATGCCTTCACGGCTTATCTGAGCAGTTACAAGGATATTTCCAAAGAGTAGAAACGAGATAAATAGCGAAACAAGTAAACTATTGCTTTTCATAATAAAAATTTTAATGATCAAATTAATTAACACGCACCTAATTGCACTGCAAAGATACTATTAAAACCAAAAATTCATGAAACTGTTCAAGCCAATTTGGCAAAATTTTTTATTACTATTAATAATTGTACTTTTGGCACTTAAATTTTTTTCGAAACTTAAATTGCAAACCATGGACCAGATTAAGAAATCCCTGAAAGAAAATCCTGTTGCAAGGTGGGGAATATTAATTCTCATAAGTTTTATTATGGCAGCAAATTATTATTTCTACGATGCCATCTCACCCTTAAAAAGGCTGCTTGAAGAAAATTTCAGTTTCTCCTCTTCTGATTTCGGATTGTTTGTTTCTTTCTATTCCATCCCCAACACATTTTTTTTAATGGCTGTGCTTGGAGGGATCATCCTGGATAAAATTGGTATTCGCATTACCGGATTTACATTTACTTTTTTCATGGTAATCGGGGCATTTCTAACTGCTTACGGCGCAAGTGAATATTACAATAACGGAGGTGTTGGGTACGAATTCATGGGGTCTTTCCTGCCGGGTTACTCCCCTACCCTGAAAATGATGTTGCTAGGCCGGTTTTTCTTTGGGCTTGGTGCCGAAACCAGTATTGTAGTTATTAGTAAAATTATTGTGAAATGGTTTAAAGGAAAGGAAATAGCCCTGGCTTTTGCAATTAATCTTGCTATTGCCCGGTTGGGGTCTTTTGCTGCTTTTAACGTAACACCCTTCATCGAAAATAATTATACTCCATGGACACTGGCCATTTGGTTTGCCGCAATATTACTCGGTATTGGGTTGATTACTTTCATGATTTACATGATATTCGATATAAAAATCGACAAACAGATAGGCAAGATGAAATTAATGGATAAAGATGAAGAATTTCAGATCAAAGATGTTGGCAAGTTACTAAAAAACAGATCATTCATTCTTATTGCACTCTTATGTGTTACCTTTTATTCGGCTGTTTTCCCATTTCAATCATTCTCACCCGATTTTTTCCTTAACAAATTTGGCGTTTCGCTGCAGGAGAGTGGGCAAATTGCCTCCTTACTTGCCCTTGGAACCATGATATTCACACCAATTTTTGGTTGGTTTGTTGATAAAAAAGGGTATAGTGCCTCCCTGATGATTTATGGTTCTTTATTGTTAATCCTGGTTCATTTAACATTCTCCTTAACAAGTATTAACCCTATATTCCCTATGATCGTTTTAGGTATCGCTTTTTCACTTGTTCCGGCAGCCATGTGGCCCTCTGTTGCCAAAATTGTGGATGAACATAGAATTGGGACTGCCTACGGGGCTATGTTTTCAATTCAAAACCTGGGATTATGGGCCTTTCCTTTATTGATGGGAATCGTGCTCGATGCCACCAATCCGGGTATTACTCCGGAGGTATTAGCCAGCGGGGAGGGCGCTTATAATTACACCTATACTATCCTGATGCTGGCCGGGCTTGGTGTTTTTGGCTTGTTCTTTGCTCTGTTATTAAAAAAGAATGACAAAACCTCAGGGTATGGGTTGGAACTGCCATCGAACACTGCAGTTGAGCCTTAATCTTTATTATTCATAACTGTACAAAAGGCAAAAAATATAACTTTTATTCATGGAACAAATAAAAAGTGCGCTAAAAGATAGCGCGCGTGTTAGATGGAGTATCCTGTTTTTGATAGCCTTTGTTCAGGCTGCCAATTACTATTTCTATGATGCCTTGTCGCCCCTGAAAAGGTTGATGGAGGAGAGTTTCAATATTACTTCTACAAACTACGGGCTTCTTGTTGCAGCATATTCAATCCCTAATACCTTTCTTTTGATGGCTGTTCTGGGAGGTGTTATCCTCGACAAGCTAGGCATCAGAAGGACCGGATTTCTTTTTGTTGGGATGATGGCAATCGGGGGGCTGATCACGGCATATGGTGCAAGCGAATATTTCTCAAATGATGGCTTTGCTTATGGCTTGTTCAATTCATTTTTGCCGAATTATTCACCGGAGTTAAAGATGATGATCCTGGGTCGGTTTTTCTTCGGACTTGGCGCTGAAACAAGCATCGTGGTCGTTAGTAAGGTCATCGTGAAATGGTTCAAAGGCAAGGAACTTGCCCTGGCATTTGGAATGAAAATCGGGCTGGCACGTGCAGGATCGGCTTTGGCTATTTTCTTCTCAGCGGAAATTGCAGAATATGCTTCGCACTGGACCATAGCAATCTGGTTTGCCGCAATGCTCCTCTTAATTGCATTTCTTGCATTCATGGTATATACCGTTTTTGATGTTAAGATTGACAAACAATTAAATGAAGGAAGTTCTGTTAAAAAAGACGAAGGATTTAGTTTTGCCGACTTGCGCAAACTTCTCACCAACAGATCATTTATTTATGTTACACTGCTTTGTTTAACATTTTACTCGG
>JAGLWB010000173.1 GCA_023133655.1 Bacteroidales bacterium | reverse complement strand
TAATTCTGTGATACATTGCTGATTTGGTTGAATTCAATTTTTTCATCGATACCAACAATCACGTATTCCGCATCCGTAAAATCAACACCATGTAACAAAGAGTGATATACCGGAGATAAATCTGTTTCACCAAGCCTGGTAGTGGTAACCGGCACGGAGTATGTCCCATCACCATTATCCAGGGCATAATCAGAACAATACATATAATAATTATCCAGGGCCCAAAACTGTGTTAGATAAGTTATGTTTTTCGTATAGGTCGAGGCAGGAATATTAACATCCATACTTCTAGCAACGATATCCGGATACAGGTTTAGATCTGATAAAGCAGGATCTGTATCCATCCACACATAAAAAATCTTACTTCCGTCGGAAGTCTTTGCCATTTGCGGCCTGGCACTATATCCTATTCCTAACGGGTCGTTTGCAGCATCGACATTCTTTGCCAGGACGAAATCAATGGCCAGGGCATCCCAACCACCGTCGGGCGTTGTATATAAGTCATATAATATCCCTTCAATATTTTCGAAACCCCAATAATAGCGTATTGAGTCAGGATCATTACTGTATGCGCTTCGTATATAAGTCAAATAGTGCAACATGCCATTCGCATCAACTAAAACATCGCTTGGGTTATTTATAAATGGTCTTTTATCACCAGAAGAACCACTCACCGGGAATAAAGAGTCATAAATGGTCGGAATTTCTCTGAAGTCAAAAACATCCATAAGGTCCCAGTCTTCGCCGCCATTTTCTGTTTTGTAAACAAAAGGTGACCAAGTCACCAGATCGGGAGAGTCATCATGATTACCACAATAAACTAAATAACCGACCTGACCATCTTTTGACCATGCGTAACCAGGAAATACACCGCCATTTAGTTGACCTTGAGAGTTTTCAGTATATTCTGGTATAACTTCCTGCCGGGTCCATTCAACGCTATTATCATCTGCATCCCATACACCATCATTCAAAATAGTCTCAATATCCGTATACCACGTACCGTCATCCGTAAGGTCCCACGCATAAACATGAAAGGTACCGTCATCACATGCTGTAAGGAATCTCCTGGCAAATTCCATATGTACATCAGGGTCATCATAGAAAACTTTCTGAATATTTCCGTTCGTAGAATCAATTTTCATACTGGCAAAATAGTTACCATCCCATGAACCGGATCCCGGATAAGTATCAACCAGAAAAGGTCCACAAATAAGGGAGTAGGCTTCATAAGGGTCTGTATTACCTGGAGGGTTATAAATTACGCCGGAAGGATAACGTCCGGCATTAATTGTTCCGGTATAATCATCATAGATAACCAATGAAGAGTCGAAAACCATCCCTCCATCAATAGAAAAGGAAGATTGAATGTATCCACTGTGATTTGCTCCCCCGGAATAGTCAGGGTATGTGGAGCATTGACGGAATGTGAACATTATCATATTGACATCTGCATTATACGTGAGAGCTGTGCTTTCTTCAACAAGCAATGAATATGGGTTATAAGAAGAACCAACAGGTATCTTAAAAAGATCCCTTGATGTAGTACCAAGAACATTGGCAGGTTTAAAAGGCCTGAAAGTTGAACATGTCGGGTCAGCCGACTGCTTTATGGATTCAACCTTATTTTGGATAAATTTCCTTTCACCTTTCACAGCACCACGCGACTGTGCATTTACATTTACAGATATAGCAAATGCGAATAGAACTGAAAACAGTAATAATTTTTTCATGATCATTTTTTTTAATTAAACATTTGGTTATTAGAAATTCTTGAGTTTTTGCCTAACGAACAATAAAAGTAATAAAAAAATTAATTATAATGCCATTACCGACATTCAAAAAGTGATTAGTTTTGACCCTAACAATTCATATTCCTTCAGAAACAGAGCGCCGCTATTTTTTGATAATTCATTTTCAATCATAATAACTGCTTCTTCTCTGTGAATCTTTGTGTCTTCTCCGTGGCTCTCTGTGTAATAGCTATTTCACAAAGTTACAAAGAAGCCACTGAGTTACTCAAAGATATGATAAATATATTTCTATTTAAACGATCCCCGGCACATCAAAATATTATTTACCCAATTTTTTGCCAATAAATTAGATGCTTTCATTTTTTCGGTATCTTTGCACCCAATTTTAATTAACAGAATAAATTAGTATGATCACAATTACACTTCCGGATAATTCTAAAAAGCAGTATAAGGAAGGAGTTACTGCTCTTGAAATAGCCAGGGATATTAGCGAAGGCCTGGCCCGAAATGTTTTATCTGCTAAAATAAATGGAGAAGTCTGGGATGCAATACGTCCTATTGATAAAGATGCTGATGTTCGGTTATTAACTTCCAGGGATGAAGAAGGTATGGCAACATTATGGCATTCATCAGCACACCTGATGGCTGAAGCCATTAACACACTGTACCCCGGTGTTAAGTTTGGAATTGGCCCCAATATTGAGAAAGGGTTTTACTACGATATAGACTTTGGAGATTATGAGATCTCAGAAAAGGATTTTGAGAAGATCGAAAACAAAATGATGGAGTTTGCCAGGGAAAAGCAGCTTTTTATTCGTCAGGAAGTTTCCAAAGCCGAAGCAATTGAATATTTTACCGGGAAGAACGATGAATACAAACTTGAACTGATCAATGAACTTGATGATGGCGAAATAACGTTTTACCGGTCAGGCGATTTTGTTGATTTATGCAGAGGCCCTCATCTGCCGGATACAGGATTTATCAAGGCTATTAAATTATTAAATGTTGCGGGCGCTTATTGGCGTGGTGATATTAAGAGAAAACAACTTACGCGCATTTATGGGATCACATTTCTTAAGAAAAAGGATTTGACTGATTACCTGCAATTCATTGAGGAGGCAAAACTAAGAGATCATCGCCGGATTGGCAAAGATCTTGAATTATTTACCTTTTCTCAATTAGTAGGATCCGGTCTGCCGTTATGGTTACCTCGTGGTGCTGAGTTAAGGGAAAGGCTTGAAAATTTTCTGAAAAAGGTTCAGAGGGAGGCAGGCTATGAGCAGGTGATCACCCCCCATATTGGTAAAGTTGAGCTTTTTAAACTCTCAGGGCACTATGATAAATATGGTGAGGATTCATTTCAGCCAATCGATACACCAATAGAAGGTGAACAGTTTTTCCTGAAACCAATGAATTGCCCTCATCATTGTGAGATTTATAAGTCGAAACCTCATTCTTACAAAGATCTGCCTATTCGTTTAGCAGAGTTTGGCACGGTTTATCGATACGAGCAGTCAGGGGAACTGCACGGTTTAACACGTGCTAGAGGTTTTACACAGGATGATGCACATATTTTCTGTCGCCCCGACCAACTGAAGGATGAATTTATTGGAGTGATCGATATTGTAATGAAAATTTTTAAAGCGCTTGATTTTAAGGATTTTATTACACAGATTTCTTTACGCGATTCAAACGATAAGGAAAAATATATCGGATCGGATGAGAACTGGGAAAAAGCTGAAAAAGCTATATTGGAAGTATCAGCTGAGAAAAAATTGCCCAACACCATTATTAAATATGGTGAGGCAGCTTTTTACGGGCCCAAAATGGACTTTATGGTCAGGGATGCACTGGGAAGGGAATGGCAATTAGGCACTATTCAGGTCGATTATAACCTTCCCGACCGGTTTGAAATGGAGTATGTTGGTAGTGACAATCAAAAACACAGGCCCATCATGATCCATAGGGCCCCTTTTGGGTCGATGGAAAGATTTGTTGCTGTTTTGATTGAACATACAGCCGGGAAATTCCCGCTTTGGCTTACACCTGTTCAGGCTATCATATTGCCAATCAGTGAAAAATACAATAAATATGCTAAAAAAGTTTTAACTTTGCTGAATAATTCCGATCTTCGCGCCCGAATTGATGAGCGGAGTGAGAAGACAGGCAGGAAGATACGGGATGCGGAAGTGAATAAGATACCCTATATGCTCATTGTTGGGGAGAGGGAAGAAGCTGAAAGTACCATCTCCGTTAGGAAACAGGGTGAAGGAGATCTTGGGGAGTTTACGGTTGATCAATTTGTAAAGCGTGTTAACGAAGAAGTCAATACAATTTATTCATAAAATATAGGAGGTAAAGAAATAGCTTCAAATCATAAATATTACGGTAGGCGGCGTTATCCACGTAAAAAAGAAGAAAAGTATCGTATAAATCATCTAATTACTGCTCCCGTAGTACGTGTGGTTGGTGAAAATGTAGAACCAGGAATATATAACCTCAGGGAAGCTATTGATATTGCAGATGAACTCGAACTTGACCTGGTTGAAATATCACCAAATGCAAATCCGCCGGTTTGTAAAGTAGCAGACTATAGAAAGTTATTATACGAACAGAAAAAGAAAGAAAAAGAAATTAAGGCCAAAACGGCAAAGGTGATCGTAAAAGAGATTCGCCTTGGACCAAATATTGATGAGCATGATTTTAACTTTAAACTAAAACATGCAATCAAGTTCCTTCATGATGGAGCAAAGGTTAAAGTAGATGTGTTTTTTAGAGGACGATCAATAATATATAAGGACCGGGGAGAAATTATCTTATTGCGATTTGCACAAGAATTGGCTGAATACGGAAAAGTTGAGAGGTTGCCCAAATTAGAAGGAAAAAGGATGATAATGATTATTACTCCTAAAAAATAATAGAATTATCAATAACTAAATATAACAGAAACATGCCAAAGATGAAGACGAAATCCAGTGCCAAAAAAAGGTTCTCCTTTACTGGTACTGGTAAAATTAAAAGAAAGCATGCTTTTAAAAGCCATATTCTGACTAAAAAGTCCAAAAAGCGTAAACGTAACCTGGGTTATTATGCTACAGTAGACAAAGCAGATGTTGGAAATGTGAAGGAAATGCTTGCTAAGTAATGTAATGAAGTATTAACTTACTATTAGCCGTAAAAGATCTTTGCTTGAGGCAAAGACGCTAAAGTAAAAAAACAAAAAAAAATGCCAAGATCAGTAAATGCAGTAGCATCTCGACAGAGAAGAAAAAAAATCCTTAAACGGGTAAAAGGCCAGTTTGGGAGAAGAAAAAATGTCTGGACGGTTTCAAAAAACGCTTACGAGCGTGGCTTACAATATGCTTACCGTGATAGAAAAAACAAAAAAAGAACAATTAGAGGATTATGGATCATCCGCATTAATGCAGGTGCAAGAGAACATGGTTTATCATATTCCGCTTTAATGGGCCTGATTCATAAAAAGAATATTCAACTCAATCGTAAGGTCCTTGCCGATCTTGCCATG
Organism: Bacteroidales bacterium; assembly: GCA_023133655.1. Classification (GTDB taxonomy): domain Bacteria; phylum Bacteroidota; class Bacteroidia; order Bacteroidales; family JAGONC01; genus JAGLWB01. Next base: position 15,451 of record JAGLWB010000173.1, on the reverse strand, counting down.
AATCATCCCGATGCTTTTAAAGCTGTCGTGGAAATAGCAAAGAGCTAATCATTAGCCACCTGAAAAGGTGGCTTTTTTTATTCCCTGATCGATTCCATCTTATAAATATATTCAATAATCTGATCAGTTAAAATTCGCTTGGTAACTATGTTTTTGTCTTTATCCAATAAATACATTACCGGAGAGCTATGAACATCATAAAGATCATGAAAATCAGGAGTCATACTTAAATAACCATTTACATTTACCCAGTGCAAATCATGCTGGTTAATGTATTGCTTCCATTTTGACATTGATGTGTCAATACAAACAGCAAAAATTTCGATGTCGTGTTTTTTACATTCTTCCTGGTAAAACTTATTCAGTTTAGGAGTTTCTTTCTTGCAAAAACTGCAATCAGTGTCCCAGAAAAAAATCAAAATGTATTTTGCCTTAACAGAATGCAAAACAGTTGGAGTATTGTTTGTATCTAATAGTATCATGTTGGGAGCCTTCTTGCCGATCAGTAGCGGTTCAAGAATATTAGCCCTGTTAATGATATTCTCCTTAACCGTTTCATTCAACCAATCAGCCTGGCCGGTTTTGATATAAGTATTTGCAAGATGTACAAAAATAGCGTCAAACCCCATGATCTTGGACGATTCGTACTTAATGGTCATGTGCCATAACAAATATTCAAATACCTCATCATTGGGACGGGCTGCTTCCAATAAACGATCAATTTCATTATTCAGCGAATCCGGAGCCTGCATTACCACTTTATTCAAATATTTTTCAAGTTTTTTATGAAAAATTGGAGTTCGAAGCAACCTGGCGTCAGCCAGATCCAGGTTATCCCAATAATGTTGCTTATAATACCTGTAGGCAAAGGCAGAATCAGTGATTACTCCTGAAAGTCTTGAAGGCTCAGGGGGTATTACAGGCTCCATTGTAGCTTGCAAAAATGCAGCGACAAGTGTACCCTGGTTTTCATTGATAAACCGTTCACGAAAGTCTTTTACCTCCCAGTCAATCCTACTGATATTTTCACGAATTATCGCAATTGAGTCACTATTTAGCTGTTTCTGATTAAGCTTGCTTTGCCATGGCACAAGCTCTTCCTGTTTACTACTGATGAATGCTATGTAATCAAAAAACAGGTCATTCTCTCTTGATCCCTTTATCTTAATATTAAAGGCAATATCATCCTTTTTAGTCTCGATAGAAAATCGTTGCTTTTCATTGATGAGAAATTCAAAATATTTATTTTTTTCTGTGCCTGCCACAATATATAACCCCCCGGGGAGGCTTTCCCTTCCTTCGAATATCATCACGCCGTTTTGATCAACCACCGCAGTATCATTTAGGTAGGTTTTGTCACCAAAATAACTTGCCAGGAAGCAAACAGAGTCGCTGATTCCAGCAATTGTCACCTTTATTTTATACCCATCTTTTTGGGCGACACTGAAATGTGAAAAAATCAGAAAAGCAAAGAAGATCAGGCTGTTTTTATAGCTTTGTAGAAACATAATTCTATCTTGATTACGCAAAAATACAATTAATAATTTGAGAATTTGGAATTGAAATAATTTGAAAATTGATCAAATCTCTTACTTTTGTATAGGAAAGCAAACTCCATTATGATGGAAATTGAAAAAAAAACACTCATCACGCTGTTTATTTGCCTCCTGTTCGGTAATGCCCTGGCCCAGTCTGCCACCACTGATTCTTTGCAAGAACTCAGAATAGATGCTCTTAAAACCTATCAGCATATTACTGATACCATGACACGCAGGACATGGATGAATATGTATTATTACTCCAGAAGCCTGGAGAATATTGTGAAAATCGATAACATTATCCTTGATTCAATAATCCCGGAAATGTATGATAGGCTTTCTATTGCCAATGTTAGTATCACCCAATTGAATGATGAATTGATCGTACATCAGGGAAAAGTACATAAAAGTGAAAAAGAATTAGTAGCAATACAATACCACTATGATTTTCTTGTATTACTGCTCGGTGTTGTTACCATCTTCCTGTTACTGTTTCTGCTATTGTCCATTATTTATATTAGTAAATCCCGAAAGTTGTCAAAAAAGTTGGCGGCAATTAATGAAGAAGCATTGATGGATAAGATAAGTTCCCTTGAAGAACAAATAGATAAAACTACTGATGAAAAGAAAGCAATGGAAGGTGAATTAACGAATGCCAGAAGCGAGGTTGAAAAAGAATCAGCAGCTCGCGACGCTCTTCAAACAGAAATCAGGAAGCTGATCGAACAGCTCAGAAAATTGGGAAAATTATGATAAAATAAACCTCACTTCGAAATATTATTTTATACTGACTTCCCTTTTCTCTTCTATTCCAAACCAGGACTTTTCTTCAGATATAATGTCCACGCTTAACCAATAATCGCCTTTTACTTCAGGAGTTTTAACCATGATATCTTGTGAATAGCTTCTAATAATATCTACTTCCAGTGGTGTTCGGATGCCATCCCATTCATACATGTATCCGATCCCATACCAATGATATGAAATGTATATTTTATTTGCCAGGCTGGAAAATAGAGGCCCTGCATTATTATTGGTGATGGTTACAGGAATAAAAATTTGTTGATTGGCATCGTAGAAAGTACGGACCTTAATCTCAATTTCTATATTTTTTATGAAATCATCCAATGTGTCAGGGATCATAGAATCCTGATTTAAGGGCCTGTATACTGCCGGAGCCAAGTTGAAATATGAAGCATTTAGGGTTGAATCCGGATATATTTCCTTGCTCCTGAAAATAAAATCTTTCTTTGTAAGTAATTTATTATCAGAACAGTATCTAAAGTCTTTTTCATTTATGAGTGTAACAGCTTTCTCTTTGCCCTCTTGGGCTGATAATAGGATTGTTTCGATAGGATATGACCAGTTAAGCATCGAATAAGGACGCCTGATATTTTTTTCCTTAAACATAAACTTGCTTCCATCAAGCTGCTGACAATGAGCTGTAAGCCTTGTAATCTGTAATGCCCTTTGCTGAAAAGGAATACTATGGTCAATTATCAGAAAGAGGCGATAAATAACTATGACTGTTAAAAGAATAGCCGGCAAAAGTTTATGTGACATCCTTCTAAAAACATCATACAGGAATGGAAAAATAACAATAACTACAAGAGGGAAATAGAGCTGCTCTATATACCTTCCGGGTTCAACCGCATCGTAGGTGATGTTTATTAAGACAATGTAGCCCATCGAGAAGGCAAATAGCAGTATTAATTTACCATATTCCCTGACCTTAATGTAAAACAATATGTTGATAATTAACAGAACAACTACATCAATATAATAACTAACTAAAAACCTGATTAGCTCAACCAGATAAGCCATGTCAAGGAGATTCAGATACTGCCTGTTTTTGGTAAAATTCAGATGGAAAAATATTTTTGAATGCTCGTACTCGCTAAAAGTCAAAAACTTAAAAATGACTCCGGCAAGAAGGATCAATAGCAGAAATGTATAGTGTTTTTGGTACTTATTATCATTGGTTACAAAATCAAAGCACAAGACAAATAATAAAAGCATGAAATTCATGGGGTGGCTGGTAAGTATCAGTACCTCTAATATTACCAGCAGGATAATATTCCATTTATGAATAACTTTTTTAGTAAGAAAGGAATAAAAAAGAATTAAAAGACCTGCTCCATAATATAGTTCAAATTGAGGTGTGAAAAAGGTGAAAATAATCCCAAGTACTTGAATGAGTATAATTCCCAGGGCAGCCCAATTGTCTTTCAAAAGAAAAAGTGCAACGAAAAATAGCAGGTAAAAATATAGTATATGGCCTATTGAATAGGTAATCAGGATAGTTTTTAACCCGGCATTGAGCCACAGGGCGCATAAGGGTAAAATTTGTGAGAATGCCAGTACCAATCTGTCGTGTTCAATCCAGAAGGAACTTTCGTTAATAACCCTGAAGATATAATAGCCTGAATCAGCAAACAATCTTTCCTGGTACAGGGTTACAGCCATTACAAACAAAACTACAAATGGAATATGCAATAAGAATCTATTTAAAAAGATACTATTAAGGATTTTTTTCATGATGTTTCAAAAATAAAAAAGATTTTTCTTTCCGGAAAGCTCCTTCAATTTTTTCATGTAGGTTTTGTTAAAGATTTTAAACCAGGTACTGCCTTCGGTATATCCGGCAAGGTTGACGTTAGGATCGGTTTTTTTGTCCTTGCTGTGGTCAACCCCGGCCATCAGTTCTCCTATTTCTTGCTGTTGAGATTTTAATTTTTTTTTATCCATTCCGATATCCCTCATCCGTTTTAAAATGGAGAATCCTTCCTGGCCTTTCCCGTTCATAATGCTGGCGTTTAACGTAAATAACAGGAGGCCAGGATCGTTATTATCCGTAATGAAGGTTTCTTTTGGTTTATGAGTGATCCCAAACAAATACAGATTTTGGGAATCATAAAGTTCATCAACCTGATCGTAAAGTGAAAACACTTTTTCGTAATTTTTTTCTTCCAAAGCATTTTCGATCTCAACCGATTTTTTTTGATATTTAATGGCTGGTTTGTATGTTGCCAGAAGGGTTATAGCAAGACTGTCTGAAATGTTACATTCCGGGTTGTCAGAAACAATGTATCTCACTTCCTGTAGCACCTGATCGGCTTTTATAAAATTTTTATCACTGATTGCCTGTTTTGTTACATAAATTTTGCTATCGTAGTCTAAACTGATATCGAAACATTTTTTAAACCGGATAAGTGTGTCTAAACCATGTAGTGCCTGTTGTATGGTACTATCTTTATCAAGAAAATATGATTTCGCTAATAAGAGACTCTCTTTTCTGAACCGTTTTGCTTTGTGTAATTCATTTCCCCAGACTCTTACCCTTCCTGAACTGATCAAATCTAACAATTTAATCCTTCTCTCTATATGCAGTAGCGAATCGGCATTTCTTTTGCTCAAGCTCTCTATTGAATCGTTGTCCCTGTATTGCTCTGTCAATTCAGGGTATGAATTTTGAGCTCTTAAAAGATTTTGGGCTACAAGGCTGTCATTCAGTTTTTTAACTTTTAAGTCAGAAATAATAAATTCCTTGTTTGACTTTTGATACGCATAGGCACGGTTGATGAAGTTTGCTGCCATTTGAGAATTCCCTGATTGTAATGCTTTAGTAGCAACCGTGAGAAACGAATCATACAATCCATATTTTGCCTGGGCCTGTTTTTGGAATAAATTATGATCACAGAATGTGTACGGAGACTGATGACAAAAGTTTTCGGCATTTTGAAGAATAACCAGGGCATCATTATATTTTTGGTGAAATATGCTCGAATCCGCTTGTTCGAGCCATGCATCATATATCGCATCAGATATTGTTTGGAGTATTTGTCCGGAGTAATTATCCATCCTTGTATTAAATGCAATTTTCAAAAACAGGCTGGCATCATCAGCTAATTGATTCTTTCTATAAATTACTGAGCCCAACTGATAAAATGATTCCCTTGAATAAAAATCAGTATGGTATGACGGGTTGAGATATTTTAGAAATTGAAAGATATAATCGTCATAGAATTTATTAAGTTGGATTTTACCCGGACCTCTTTCTGCATTCCCGGCCTTTTCCTCCAGATTCTTACGTGCCAGTTCATATCGGTAAGCAAGATTGTCTAATTTCTGAAGAAATTTTAGCGGGTCATGTTTTTCAAGGTTCAAGTCTGAAATGAATAGCTCATTTTCTAAATGATAAAGTAAATGTTCAAGCTCCACAATGTGTGAAAATGAAGAAAGTGGGGGTTGGTCATGATCTGAAAGGCGGAATAATAGTTGAAATGCTGTGTCGATTATTGCATTTGATACATAGTAATCCTGCCTGTTCCTGATTTGATTATTAAAATGCGTAAGATCAGAATTGTCATATTTAAGGTTACATTTTATTTGCTCTATTTCAAAGCTAAATGGATAATGAATGCCAGTGAGTTGATAAGGGTCAGGAGGTGGAAAATTTCTGCCTGAATCAGGATCAGTTACCGGCACTGTGTCAACATATGATCCTGGAGAATTAGTAAATTTAATATTGACAATAGCAATGGAAGGTGCTAAAACATTTTCCAGGGTGAAATCCCTAAAAAAGATATCACCGGAAATCTCATTTATAAGAACATCGGTCATTATCCAGTAGGATGAATCAGCCTTTTCAAGGACGATAGAAGTAGTTAGTTGGTAATCAATCGAGTAGCTTGCCTTTTTAGGATTTTTTCCTAACCCCCTGGATAATTCCTTCAGGAAATGATTCTCCAAATGTTCGGGGTTTTCCGGGTCGATCTTAATAATGGTTTTTTTCCGGATTGTATCAGAAAAAACATTTGTTTGAGAAACGCTGCTTTTATTAAGAAGAAGAATAGTTAGAAGAATGAAAAGTAATGATTGCCAGCGTTTCATCAGATAAAGTATACGGGGTGGCAGAGTGCCCAAGACAAGACTCGAACTTGCACGACCTTTCGATCACTACACCCTGAATGTAGCGTGTCTACCAATTTCACCACTTGGGCATGGTGCCCAGAACAAGACTCGAACTTGCACGACCTTTCGATCACTACCCCCTCAAAGTAGCGTGTCTACCAATTTCACCATCTGGGCAAAGCGGGTGCAAAAATACAATTATTTTTTGTCTATCCAAAATGCGCAGAAAATAATTTATTTGCCAGAGCAAGTCTTAATGATTTTTAAATTTAAACTAATTCATACCTTTGCCGCAAATTTCAATGAATATGTTTTCTGAAAAAGACATTGAACAAATAATTGCCGAAGGAAGAGACCTGAAAACCATTGAAAAACAGCTTAATGGTTTTAAGTCAGGGTTTCCTTTTATTGACCTGGTTGCCCCGGCAAGTCCAGGCAATGGAATAAATCAACTTGATGAACAGAGGATCAATGAATATGTAACACTTTATGATGGTTTATCAAAGAATAAGCGGATTTTGAAATTTGTTCCGGCCTCTGGCGCTGCTACCCGGATGTTTAAAAATCTTTTTGAGTTTAGGGAAGATGCCATAGCAACTCAGGATCTGAATGCGATGCTCGATGAAGAGCGTCATAAATCTGCTAAGAAGTTCTTCAATAACCTGAAAAAATTTGCATTTTTTGAAGAGCTTAAGCAATCCCTTGAGAAAAATGAAAAATTTAATGTCGATATTTTTGATCAGAAAAATTTCATCCTGGTCCTGGAGTATTTACTATCTGAAAAAGGCCTGAACTATGAAAATCTTCCTAAGGGCTTGTTATTGTTTCACCATTACCCTGGTAGAAGCCGAACGCCTTTTGAAGAACATCTTATAGAAGGTGCTCATTACTGTGTTGATAAACAACATAATGTATATATTCATTATACAATTTCTCCTGACCATCTTAACCGGTTTCGGGAGATGACGGATTTGGTTATTGATGAATATCAGCAACGATTTAATGTCAGAATTGATGTTTCTTTTTCCATTCAGAAAAGTTCGACTGACACTATTGCCGTTAACCTCCGGAATGAGCCTTTCCGTAATGCGGATGGCTCAATGCTTTTTAGACCGGGAGGGCATGGAGCGCTTATAGAAAACCTCAACGACCTCAAGGGAGATATTATTTTTATTAAAAATATTGATAATGTTGTTACCGACAAATTAAAAGAAGAAACATATACGTTTAAAAAAGTGCTGGGTGGACTACTTCTAAGTCTTCAGGGAAAAATATTCGAATTTCTGAAAAAGCTAAATTCGGGGAAGGTTAGTAACATTGAAATTGAACAAATCATTCATTTTGCCCGAACAGAACTTAATGTTGATAAAGGCTCTGTTTTTCAGAATATGAAAACCCCTGAAAAAATCAGGTTTTTAATTGAAAAACTCAACCGGCCAATCCGTGTATGCGGTATGGTGAGAAATATTGGAGAACCCGGTGGTGGTCCTTTTTTGGTTCGAAATAGTAGGGGAGAAGATTCTTTGCAAATCGTTGAGTCGTCACAGATAAATATGGCTGATCCGAAGCAAAAGGAAATATTTTTAAGCTCAACTCATTTCAACCCAGTCGATTTGGCTTGTGGGGTGAGAGATTTTAGAGGTGAGAAATTTAATCTGAAACAGTTTATTGATCCCACTACTGGATTTATATCCCAAAAATCAAAAGATGGTCGTGATCTCAAAGCACTGGAACTGCCAGGGTTATGGAATGGTGCTATGGCTGACTGGATTACAGTATTTGTTGAAGTACCGATTGTTACTTTTAATCCGGTAAAAACCGTTGGCGATCTTCTAAGGCCGGAGCATCAGTGATTCAGGATATCAGATAAATGATAAATGATATCTGATATTTGTTTTTTTTTTGGCTCCGTAAGAGCCAGGTATCGGTAGCAACGGCATCGAAAAAATAATAAAAAGCCCCATTAGGGGCGACATAGATGAAAAGCAAGAACGAAAAGAGAAAAAATACAGCATTTTGAAATCAAAAACACAAATAACCAAAGATATTTCAATAGAAGACCTGGTCGAATATTACCCTTTTGCGGTTCATTACCTGTCTCAGAAAGGGATCCTCTGTGTTGTTTGTGGGGACCCCATTTGGCTTACACTGGAAGAAGCTGCAATTGAGAAAGGGTTTAATGAGAATGCCATTAAAGAAGTGGTAAATGAATTAAAGATGCTGGCTATCGATGCAGGAAATCAAAGAAAAAACTTTGAAGATAAAAAGCCTAAATGCCACGAAACTCTGATAAAGAAACGACCAACCACCAACCACGAATAACAGGTTAATTCCCACTCCTTGAATAAGGTGAAACCTTTTGATCGGCAAATTGACCTGATTGATATTTAAAGTATCCTGCAATGGTGATCATTGCTGCATTATCGGTGCTGTATTGTAACTCTGGAATGAATACATTCCAACCCCGTTCTTCTTTTTGCTTCAGGATAGTCTCCCGTAGCAGTGAATTAGCAGAAACCCCTCCCGCAATAGCGATCTCTATCACACCTGTTTTTTTAGATGCAGCCAGCAGCTTGGAAAGAAGGATGTCGACAATAGTGAATTGTATAGAAGCACTTAGATCATGCTTGTTATTTTCAATGAATTGATCATTTTCTTTAAGCCGGTCACGGAGGAAATATAAAAAAGAGGTTTTTAAACCACTGAAACTGAAATCAGGATCAGGTATCCTGGGCCTGGGGAAGTGAAACGCAAGGGGATTACCATGCTTTGCTAATCTGTCAATGTGAGGGCCTCCGGGATAAGGTAAACCCATTATTTTTGCAGCTTTATCAAAAGCTTCACCGGCGGCGTCATCAATAGTCCGGCCTATTACTTCCATATCAAAATAATCTTTTACCAAAACAATTTGAGTATGCCCTCCTGAAACGGTCAAACATAAAAATGGAAAATTTGGCACGGAATGTGATTTGTTTTCTTCTTGTATGAAGTGTGCTAAAATATGGGCTTGAAGATGGTCTATTTCAAGCAATGGTATTTCAAGTCCGAGAGCAAATGACTTGGCAAAAGAGGTGCCAACCAAAAGAGAACCAAGAAGCCCCGGGCCACGGGTGAAAGCAATGGCAGACAACTGTTTTTTCTTTATCTTTGCCAATCGCAGGGCACTATCAACTACAGGTATGATATTTTGCTGATGAGCCCTCGATGCAAGTTCAGGAACAACACCACCATATTTTTTATGGATCTCCTGGTTTGCAATTACATTAGAAAGAACTATGTTATTCTTTGTAACGGAAGCAGAGGTATCATCACAGGATGATTCAATGCCTAAAATATAAACGTCCATGGCCTGATACTTTTAACCCATGACTTTAGTCATGGGGATAAAAAACAAAATTATCAAAAAAAAGATAAAAAAGATATTACTTTTTGTTTTACTGGGATTGATTCTTCTTCCGGTAATTCTCCTGGCTATATTGCAGATTGAAGCGGTCCAGACAATGGTTGCCCATAAAGGAGCCCGGTATCTGTCTGAAAAATTAAACACTGAAATTTGTGTTGATAAGGCAACACTTACCGGTTTCAGAAACTTGAAGATTAGCGGCTTAAGAATAATGGATCTGCAAAACGATACCCTCGTTTATGCTGCAAATGTGCAGGTCAGCCTTGGATATTTCAGTTCCGGAACACATTATTTGAAGCTAAATAGAGTTATTCTTGATAGTGCATATTTTGTAGTAAAAAGAAATGCTTCTGATAGTTCGGTTAATCTTAATTTATTAATTGAAAAGTTAAAGAATAAAGATACGGTTTCACAAGATTGGGGCTGGACAATTCATTGTTCGTTCGCTTATTTAAATAATTGCCGGTTCAAATATTTGGATGAGCCAGGGAACAAAGAGCCGTCAATTAAACAACAAGTCAATTTTCATGATTTATATTTAGACAGGATTAATGCGAAGATCTCGGATGTTAAGTTGCTTAGAGACTCAATACTTCTAAATATCCGAAACATTTCTTTTAATGACCATTCAGGGTTTGTGCTTAAAAAGTTTGCTGGCCATGTAGCGTTTTCTCCCTTCAAGCTCTCTTCATATTATACCTGGATAGAAACTGAACGTTCAAAAATTATGTTCGATCTGGATTTTACCTATCCGGATCATTCTGCATTTAACGATTTTATGAGGCTGGTTTCCATTAATTCTACTATCAAGCCATCCAAAATTTGCCTGGGGGATCTTGCTTTTTTTGTTCCATCTATGATTGGTATGAATAACAATATTGATATCTCCGGGAAGCTCAGGGGAACGATCTCTAATCTCAAAACAAAAGACTTTTATTTGAAGTATGGACAATACACTACTTTTTTTGGAAATATTTCTATGAATGGCCTTCCTGACATTCAGGAAACGTTTATACACTTTAATACCCCGGAATTTACTACCCACGTTAATGATATTAAACAATTCAATCTCCCTGGAATAGAGAATAATACCTTGCATTTTCCTCCTCTTTTTGAATCCTTAGGATCGATCAGGGTTAGCGGGCAGTTTACCGGATTTGTAAATGATTTTGTCTCTTATGGAAGTTTCTATACTAACCTTGGGAATCTGGCTACTGACCTGGAGTTGAAAAGAAATACCGAGGGTCAAATTGAATATAAAGGAAAGATAAATGTTAGTAAGGCTGATGTGGGACTATTAAGTGGGTTAGATGATTTTGGTTTAATGAATGCTTCAGCAGAACTACATGGAAAAGGAATTAGCTTTGAAACGGCAGATATTCAGTTAGATGGAGCGATCAATTCCCTTGAATTTAATGAGCATACCTTTGAGGAGATTAGCCTTTCTGGCCATCTTGCCGAACAAACATTTAACGGTTCAATATCGGTTAATGATGAAATGATCTACCTTGATTTTTTTGGGTTGATCGACTTGAAAACCAGCCCACCAAGATTTGATTTCCAGGCTGATATCCAGCATGCTAACCTGTTTGAATTATCTGTTTCAGAGAGAGATTCAGCAGCAATCCTGTCCACTCAAATGTCCATAAATGTTACTGGTGATGGTATTGATAACCTTAATGGATTTATTAAGCTTGACAGCACTATTTATGTTGAAAAACAAAAAAGATATTTTCTCGATTCCTTATGGATTGTTTCAGAAGTTGATTCATCAGGACATAGGGATATATCCCTTAATTCAGATTTTATTGATAGCCACATTGAAGGTTATTTTCGATTTGACAATATGCAATCAATTTTTCTGGAAATCCTGAATAATTATATTTCATTAGATCTATCTTCATCAGTAGAAGAAAAAAAACCGGAAAGCGATTTTACATTTAATGCTTACTTGAAGAATACAGAAAGCATGTGTGATTTGTTTTTTCCATTATTAAAGTTAGCCAAGGATACATATATTAATGGAAATGTTAACTCGAAGCTGCAGCATTTCAATGTTAATGCAAATGCTTCATTAATAGAGTATAGCGGATTGAAATTTGAGGATTGGTCATTAATTGCTGGTACAATCAATGATGAGGTTCTTCTAAATACTACTGCAAAGCACCTGTGGCTTATTGACAAAAAGGGAGCACAGCCATTAAAGTTAGGCCTGGATCAATTAGCACTTAAGATGCATATTGATAATGATAGTTTAATTTATAATCTTGAATGGAATGATGTTGGTCCGGATGAGAGCGATATAGGTGGGTTGAAAGGGTTTGTGGCCATGAATAATTACCCCGAAATAACAGCAGCAATTTCACAAGCCACCATGGTTTTTAATGACACTACGTGGATTGTTCAACCGGGAAATTTATTTGTTTTTGATACAACTTCATACTCTTTCAGGGATTTTAAGGTTTTTTCTGAAAGAAGTGGGTTTAGCCTTGAGGGTACCATTTCTGAGAACCCTGATGATGTGTTGGATGTTTTACTCACTAATCTTGATATTTCCAATGCCGATCTTATCCTTGATAAAAATGGCCTTGATGTTGATGGCATCATTAATGGCCATCTTTCCCTAAAGGAAATGTACCATTTGCCCAATATCATTTCTGATTTAACAATACAGAATTTCTTTTTTAACAAAGAAGATTTAGGAGAAGCTTCTATCAGAACAGCCTGGGATAATGAACAGGAACAATGGAATTTATTTGCTGAAATAGTTTCAATGGGTAATGATAAAAAGTATAAATCGCTTGACCTCACGGGATATTATTCACATAAGAATAAAGATGATCAGTTACGCCTTAATGCATCACTTGATAATTTCAGGATTACCATGTTATCACCGTTTTTTACCGGATTTATGGATAACCTGACAGGTTATGCCTCAGGAAATCTCGTTTTGAAAGGCGATACATCTGGTGCTACCTTAACTGGGGCGATCAAAGCACGTAGAGGCGAATTCAGGATAAAATTTCTTAACGCAACTTATTCTTTTTCAGATCAGATTTTATTTACAGAAGATGCAATCGTTTTCGATAGCCTTGTTGTTTTTGATCAAGCAGGAAATAAAGCATTAGCTGACGGGCAAATACAACATGATTTTTTCAAAAATATTATTCTTGACCTCTACATTGCCACCGACAACTTTACTGCTCTTAATACCGGAAGAAATGACAATGATTATTTTTATGGTACCGCTGTAACTACAGGCGCTGTTAACATATCAGGTCCGGCAAAGGATATTATGCTGGATGTGATTGCCCGAACTGAAGAAGGTACCATGATTTATATCCCGATAAATTATACAGCCGATGTGTCTGATAATTATTATATACGTTTTGTTAATCGGGAAGAAAGTAACCCAACTGCATCAGAGTTAACTAAAGGTAGTTTGGGGCCGTCAATGAATTTTGAGTTTGACGTCACCCCGAAGGCTGATATAAAACTTTTTCTTCCAATGCAAATGGGTAATATTGAAACAAATGGAGGCGGATTGCTGAAAATGACTATCAATCCTGAGGGTGAAGTTGAGATGTACGGCACATATTCAATTGAAAAGGGGTCGTTCTTTTTTACCCTTCAAAATATGATCAGCCGGACATTCAGGCTTCGACAGGGTGGAGCAATCAGCTGGACGGGTGATTTATACGATGCCAGGGTTAACCTCAAAGGTGTATATTCCGTTAGAGCTCCACTTAGCAGCCTTCCACTGTCGATAACAGATTCATCTCTTTATAATCAGCGAATTCTGGTTGATTGTGTAATTGGCCTCTCAGGAAATATCTATAATCCGGATATAAACTTTACCATTGAATTGCCAAACGTTACCTCTGAAGTAAGAGAATTTGTATATAACGCTATTGATACAACCAATGAAGTTTTGATGAACGAACAAATGATCTCCCTGCTTGTTTTGAATAGCTTTAGCTTTAACACTGGTGGAAATTCCTTTGCAAAGAATATGGGTTTAAATTCCTATGACATCTTAGCTAACCAATTGAGTAACTGGCTATCCAGGATTAGTGATGATTTTGACATTGGTGTGAATTATTTACCTGGAGATCAACTTACATCCGAGCAACTTGAGGTGGCCATGTCAACACAATTGTTCGACGATAGGGTGATGGTCAATGGTAACTTTAATGTGCTGGGATATGAGCAGTCAAATACAAGTAACATTGTTGGTGATGTGCTGGTTGAGATCAAAATGACTCCCGATGGGAGAATTAGAATGAGGGTTTATAATAAATCGAATACAATTGACCTAAGCAATGATAATGCCCCGTTTACACAAGGTGTCGGGTTTTCATATCATAAGGATTTTGACCGGATTGGAGAGCTTTTCCAAAGGAAAAAGAAGAAAAAAGTTGACAATGAGCAGTAAAAATTGATAAATCCCGCTTAAAGAATGTACTATGAGAAAAATGACCTTTACATTGGCCTTGATGTTAATAGTTTCACTGACTTTTGCCCAAATTACCATTAACCCGGATGATATGCCTGATGTAGGCGATACTATCAGGGCCAGTTCCGCCTTAACAACCGGCGGAGTTGATTATACCCTCACAGGGGGAAACTTTACCTGGGATTTCTCAACGCTGGGAATTGTGAATCAGGAAGTTGATACATTTGTCAGTGTTTCATCCACACCCTTCCTTTACCAAATTATTTTTTTGTATCCTTTTGTGGCGACAATTGCCTCACCCCAACCTGATTTTGACTTTATCCCTGGCTTTGAGGTTACTGATGCGTATTTTTTTTATAAGGAAACCGATAATTTTTTTGGAATGGCCGGTTTAGGTGTTAATCTGGCAGGGATACCACTTCCGCTAAAATTTGGTGATCCGGACATTTATTATCAGTTTCCTGTTGAATATGACAACATCGATTCTTCAATTGCCTCTTTTGCACTGAATATCCCGGACCTTGGATTTTATAGTACTGAAAGAAACCGGAAAAATACAGTAGATGGATGGGGCACACTCATTACTCCTTACGGATCTTTTCCAACACTCCGTATTAAGTCGGAGCTTGAGATACATGATAGTATCTATATTGATTCTCTCGGGTTTGGTTTTCCGGTTAACAGAAGTATTGTGGAGTATAAATGGTTAGGCAACGGATTTGGTATCCCTTTACTTCAGGTTACGGTTGAAGGTTTGTTCACAACAGTATCCTATATTGACTCTTTAAGAAATCCTATGCAGGTCATTGAATCACAGGCATTGAATCATGAATTTGTAGTATATCCCAATCCCTGTTCAACCTATTTGAATGTTGAACATGAAGTGGATTTCCCTGAATGCTTTTCTATCGAATTGTATAATTTTGAAGGCAAAAGGATTTACTACTTTGGGGATTTTGATGTTGATGCCGGAATGTTTAAACAGAGATTAGATTTAAAACATTTGCAAATCCCAACAGGTATCTATTTCCTGAAAATATTTACAACCAATCATTCAATAACTAAAAAAATCATTGTTCAATAACTGTCAGGCTACCGGCTACTGGCCACTGGCTACTGGCTACCGGCTACCTATTTAAT
>JAGLWB010000172.1 GCA_023133655.1 Bacteroidales bacterium | reverse complement strand
CAATGTACTCATCTTTACGGTGGATGACATGCGCGATTATGCGGGTTTCCTCAACGGCTATGCGGGGAAGGTGTATACCCCCCATATGGATCGTTTGGCAGCCCAGGGGGTGGCTTTTACCAACGCCCATGTGGCGGCTACGGTTTGCTGCCCCTCAAGGAATGCATTCCTGACAGGTTTGAGACCCTCCACTTCAGGGCTATACAACAACGGGCAGTGGTGGAAAGCGGCACGCCCGGATATTGTTTCCATGCCCCAGTATTTCAAGAACAATGGATATTACTCCGCGGGGGCAGGCAAGGTGTTTCATCATACACCGGGGAACAACCCTCCCTGCAGCTGGGATGAATTCCAGGACCAGGTGTTCGATGATCCCTGGTATTTCCAGGACTGGTCGCCCGAGAAGTACTGGCTCCAATTCGGATACCGTGATCCCAAGGTTCCAATGCCCGATTGGAAACCGCTCAATGGTATACCGAATCTTGGGAACAATGACTGGGGCCCAATTCCGGGGAAGGAAGAAAAGGACTATGGTGATGTGCAGGTAGTGAATTATGCACGGGAGTTTCTCGTAAGAGACCATGAAAAGCCCTTTTACCTGGTCCTGGGTACTTACAGGCCCCATGTGCCTCTGCATGTTCCACAGAAGTATTTCGATATGTATCCCCTCGACAGCATCGTCCTGCCCACAATAAAGGAAGATGATCTGGATGATGTTCCTGAGGAGGGTAAAAGGCTTGCCATGGCTGGCAACAGTACCTTTCTGAAAATAAAAGATTACGGGAAATACAAGGAAGCATTGCAGGCATACCTGGCATGCATCACCTTTGCCGATGCCCAGCTGGGGGCGGTGCTCGATCTCCTGGAAAAAAGCAGGTACGCTGATAATACCATTGTCGTCTTCTGGTCTGATCATGGCTGGCATCATGGAACAAAACAGCACTGGGCTAAGCAAACCCTCTGGGAAGAGTGCACACGCATTCCTTTCGTCATAAAGATTCCCGGGGCAAAATACACGAATAACATATGCTCCATGCCAGTCGATATGGTCAATGTATATCCCACCTTGATCAGTTTATGCGGATTACCTGTTAAGGATGGGCTGGACGGGCACGATATGAGTCCATTACTGGAAGATCCTCAGGCAAGCTGGGAATATCCCGCCATCACCGAGATAAAAGTGGGTAATGTGGCTGTACGCAGCCAGGACTGGCGATACATACACTATCATGATGGTACGGAGGAGCTTTATGATATGACAAATGATCCCAATGAATGGGACAACCTGGCAGGGGAGGAGAAATACAAAGATATCATTGAAGCGCATAAAAAGTATGTACCGGAATCTTTTGCCGAACCTGTGCCGTCCAAGCGAAGCTTTTATTTTGATCCTGGCACTTATACCTATATGGACCGGGAGACAGGGGCCTTTATCGACGGCAGAAAATAATTGTATGTTCATTTGATTTTGAAAGCATTCCTAAAATGGAAAAGAAGAACATTTTTAATCATTATCTGACAGGTTACAGACAAATACTGATGTCATTGGTCCTTTTCATGCTGTTTGTAAATGGACCTCTTGTTGATTTATTTTCACAGCAGAAATACTCCAATGAAAACCTGCCCGTGCTCAGGTATACTGCCAACAGCGATCCAGCGAACTTCAAGTACGATTTACTTCAAAACACTGAAAAAACTATATTATACCGTGGGAACCCGGAGTCGGGAACATGGAACCACCACACCGGGCTTACATATTTTAACGGTATTCTGTATGCAAGCTGGGATCAACATGCACGGGATGAAAATGCTTCCGGACAGCATACACTGATAAGACGGTCGCCGGACATGGGAGTAACCTGGACCGAAGTGGAGGTACTTTTCCCCCCTCTTTCCAAGAAAGTTCCAGCCACTGATCCGTATCCATATACACGTTTCCAGACCAATAATGGATTTGTCGAGATGGATGGAATTTTATATGCCATTACCGATGTGGCCGAGTGGTCGGCTGCCGGGAGAGGCAAGATCGGCCCCCGTATTAAACTCGGTCGTTTGACCAGGACGATGAATCCTGATGGATCTGTGGGGGATATTTTCTGGCTGCTGGATAAATCTCCTCAGCCTGTTCCCGGATTTCCGGCATTTGTTCCCGGTGACCCGGTACTTGTGAATAAACTAAATGAATATTTGTCAAATCCCCTCACGGAGCCGCAACTTCTGTTTGGCGTGGGGGACTTCCCGGGAACGGATGACAACCACGGAACAGGTGAGGGGCAGGCCTGGCAGTTTGAAGATGGGACCTGGGTGAAAATGTTCCGTGATTCCGGACTGAAAGGTGCGAAAAGCCAGGAAGAGGATGAAGCGGCCAAGAGCCGGAGAAATTATGCATGCTGCAGTTTTGACGACGGGCAAACCTGGACCCTTGCTACACGCACCAGTTTCCCCGATGCATGTGGAAGATCCACTTCCGGGAAGCTCCCCGACGGACAGGTGTATATTATTAATGCAGGCTGGCCGCTTTCGAACAAGAAAGGAGGACGTTCCATGCAAACCCTGTCCCTGTCCCGTGACGGCCTGAACTTTGACCGGACGGTCTTACTTCAGTTTATCGCTCCGGCAAAGAGATATGAGGGACGGAGCAAGGCCGTGGGTTTCCAGGCTCACTCAGTTGTTGCAGGGAAATATCTTTTTGTATTGAGCTCGCTCAATAAGGAGGACATTCAGTTGCTTCGAATACCTCTCAGTGAATTAGAATCATTTGATGAAATGCCATATTTGAAAAAACCCTATAATCCGGCAGTTTCTCAAGCATTACCGGAAAAAGAAATGCCTGTTGTTCGCTGGACCGCATATGGCAGTGATAATATGACTTTCAGATACAATTTCCTGGAGAACCTGGAAACAATTACAATACATACTGCCATACCGGAAACAGGGATATATAACCATGAGGCGCATATCGCCTATCATAAAGGGGCTATATATGCCAGATGGGACAACCATTTAAAAGATGAGAACGGATCCGGTCAGCGCAATTTATTCCGGCGTTCAACTGATGGTGGCAAGACCTGGACTCCGATGGAGGAGCTTTTTCCATCACAGGACAAGATGCTCCCCAGGGATGAGGCACACAAGGGCACACGCTTCCAAACCTCCAACGGATTTGCTTTGGTTGATGATGTATTGTACGCGGTTGCGGAAGTGGACGATCATGGGGAGGGGCGCGTCAACATTGGCAAGTTGTGCAGGTCTCTCAACCCGGACGGAACACTTGGGGGGATGTTCTGGCTGGATTCTGTGGCACCTGAGCCGAAACAGGGATTCCCGACTTATCCTGCCGGAGATGCGGCACTGGTTGAAAAGATAAACAATTATTTCCAGCAGCCTGGTAATGAAATACAGCTCGATTATGGACCGCGTGCAAACCTCCCTATCTCTGACGATAACCACAGAATGTGGGATCCAACATCTGCATGGCAACTTTCCGATGGTACCTGGGTCAAACTATACCGGGACGCAGGCCAGCGCGGCCTTCCAAGTCCTGAAAAGGGGCCTAAAAGAGAACTTGAAGCAAGCAAACACCGCCGGAATTATGCCGTCTACAGTTTCGATGATGGTAAAACCTGGACAGTCCCGACCGTCACCACCTTCCCGGATGCTTGTGCAGTTTCCAATTCAGGAGTACTTCCTGATGGACAGGTATATGTTATTAACAACGTCCTGCCCCTCTCAACGAAACATGGTGGACGACAATTGCTTGGCATCTCCTTATCCAGGGACGGCCTGAACTTTGACCGGGTAGCCGTGATCCGGTTCAATGCGCCTCCGCAACGATATAAGGGCCATGCCAGGTCCAAAGGGTATGCATATCCACATTCGGTAATCGTAGGGGATGATCTATGGGTGATTTATTCAGTTAACAAGGAAGATATTCAGTTAACACGCATACCGCTCGAGGAAATATACAAGATTTAATGAATTTGGTTTTCATGGAACAACCAGATTTCACATATGATTAAATAAATACAAACAGAAAGAAGAATATCATGACTATAAATATTATTCGATTATCAGTCTTATGTTTTCTGTTACAAATCCCTGTATCTCAGGCTGCCTTTTGTCAAACCGATCATAGTAATAAAAGTGGTGATCAGAAATCAATTACCGGAGAAACTCCGGTTGTACGGTGGACTGCCAATCGTGACGAGATGAACTTCCGTTATGATTTTCTCGAGAACATAGAAACAATTACTTTACACACTGGCACGCCGGAAATGGGTACTTTTAACCATCACGCCCATATTACCTATTTTAAAGGGGTTTTTTATGCCATCTGGGACACCCAGGCAAGAGATGAGCATGGACCTGGTCAGCATGGATTATTGCGGCGTTCAACGGATCAGGGCAAGACCTGGACTCCTGTAGAGGAACTTTTTCCATCGATGGACAGGTACATACCTTCATCGGAAGCCTTAATCCCGGGAAGCTACCAGGGACGCATCCAAACCTCCAACGGATTTGCGGTGGTGGATGATGTATTGTACGCCGTTACGGAAGTGGACGATCATAGGGGGCCAAACATACGTAAAAGGAAGCGTTTCCACGCGGGGCGCCTGTGCCGGTCTGTCAACCCGGATGGCAGTTTGGGGGAAATTTTCTGGCTGACTGAAGAAGCACCAGACCCGGTTAAAGGATTTCCGTCCTATCCGGCCGGTGATCCCAAACTGGTAAAAAAAATCAATCAATATTTCCTGCAGCCGGGTAATGAAATACAGCTCGATTTCACAAGCCCTGTCCCGATGTCAGATTCCTCCACCGACGCATGGACCCCTTTCCCCATATCAGATGACAACCACCGACTTATCGAACAGGTTCCGTCCTACAGGGCGGCAGATGGTACATGGGTCAGATTATACCGGGACGCAGGCCTTCGCGGCGTCCATATTCCTGACCAAGGCCCTAAAATAGAACTTGAAGAAAGCAAAAGCCGCAGGAATTATGCATCCTATAGCTTTGATAATTGTAAAACCTGGACCGTCCCGACCCGTAC
>JAGLWB010000171.1 GCA_023133655.1 Bacteroidales bacterium | reverse complement strand
CATCCTGAACTTTTTCGGGCATATTTGGGTGTCGGCCAGGTATGTTATCAATATAAAGGAGAACAAATTTCATTTGAATGGGTTAAGGAGCAGGCCAATAAACACAACAATGAGGATGCTATTAAAGCTCTATCAGAAATTAGTTTTCCGGATTCGTTGGCAAGTAGTAAAACCTGGATAGATTTTTTAATGGTTGAACGAAATTATGTGATTCAATTTGGTGGTGGATTAACCCATGAAATGACTGGAATGTGGCCGGTGATTAAAATGGTACTCAATACAAAAGAATACACATTTGGTGAGAAAATGAATTTTATGCCTGCCAGCTTGTTTTCGATTGAACATCTTTGGCCTGAAGTGATAAATAAAAATCTATTTAATGATATTGACAGCATGCAAGTACCTGTTTATATTTTTCAGGGAATACATGATTATCAGACCCCTTATTTGGTTGCTAAAGACTTTTTCGACCAGTTGAAAGCACCGAAAAAGGAGTTTCTTACTTTTAAAAATTCGGCACATAGCCCGGTTATGGAAGAGGTTGATAAGTTTAATTCCTTTGTAAGGGAAAAAGTGCTAAAAAAATAAAAATGGAAAAAATCATTAACATACATATCCAAAGACTCCCAGAAGGATATTATCTCGCTACCTCTGATAATATTCAAGGTCTTGTTGCTCAAGGCAGAACAATAACTGAAACTCTGGAAATTGCGCGTGATGTAGCAAAAAAACTTTTAGAAGCGCAAGATGATGCAAATACCTCACAAAAGATTAATGGTGTGAGCGACAGTTTCGATTACCCATTAGTAGTTGGAATCTAAAATGGGAAGATTATCAGGATTTAAATATCGAGCAATAATTAAAAGACTGAAGAAATTTGGTTTTACATTTCACTGACAAGCTGCTGGAAGCCATGAAATCTGGTATAATGAGAAAACCAATAAATTTACCACCATTCCAAATCATCCCGGGGATATGCCAGAAGGTACCTTAAGAGCAATACTGAATCAAGCAGATGTCAATATTGAGGCTTTTTTAAACGTAAAATAACTGAAACGCGCCACAATCGAGATACTGTGTTATAATATCCAAACTATCTCCTAATTATTTTACACGGTAATTAATTATCTTTGTTTTTGGCAGAAAGAAGGCCTTGTCTTTGCTGCATATTCCGGCCCAAACTGAACACCTCATTTCGGTGAAACTGTGCATGACATTCCGGCGAAAGTGAACACCTGATTTTGTACGATAGCAGCTTGAATTTAACAATAAGGGACTTTGCACCCTCTGGACTGTTTTTTTGTCATTGAAATATTCAAGGAACTTGGTTATATTTGCCATTCAAGGCACAAATAGCAACTATAACACGTAACTGCTTAAAGGTCATCAAGACTTACCAAACGTTGTTTGCCAACACTCGCAAAATATTTGAACCTAAAATGACTATACAACAATATATTGAAAAAATAAATACCCGGTTCAAATCAGGAATATCAAGAGAACATTCCTATCGTGCCGACCTTGAAAATTTAATCCGTGAACTGGTAAAAGGCGTTGAAATTACTAACGAACCTGCAAATGTTACCGATTGTGGAAACCCTGACTATGTAATTACAAAAGGGAAAATACCCATTGGATACATTGAGGCAAAAGATATAGGCAAAGACACATTCTCCACAATGCACCTCATCCCCGGCCCCTTCTTTTCAATGCACCTCATCCCCCTGCCCCCTTCTCCTCAAGGAGAATGGGAGCGGCACCGCGCGCCATGTAGATACAGATCAACGCTGTTCGCTCCGCCAGCTGGCGGAGGAGTTGAAGGGGGTACACCTCCGTCTATCTCAATGACAAGGCGTTGTCCGTGGCAATAGAAATCTGCAATATAAAAAAGCAAAGGGTGTTGTCTTCTAAATTTCAACCTTTTAAATTTTCTATTCTTTAACTCATTCCACAGGATTTTCTCAGCTTCAGTCATATTCTTTCTCAAGCGTTTTGCAGTCTTCAAAGTATCTTCAGTTGCTCCTATATGCAATACATAATCAGTAGTTTTACCAAGAAATACCATAATTTCATTAAATTACTTACAATTAATACTTTACCCATTCCTCCCCTTTCCGCCTCTCGGAGAGAAGGGGCTGGGAATGAGGTGCTTTCTCCTCCCCTTCTCCTTCAGGAGAAGGGAGCAGAGGGATGAGGTGCATTAAGATGAACGGTCAGATTAATACATCATTATTTAATCCTAAAAACCGGAAAACGTGACCCTTTAAGGCAAAAAAAAGACTCAGATTCCAGCTTTCGCGAGGGCGCCCCCTTTCTGTCCGGCAGGCAGGTTTCCCAATCTCCATTTTGGAGAGGAGATCAAGAGGTGAGGTATCTGGAATTTTATTTATTGTATAACAGATGCAAATTAATAATTGAATCACCAGCCGGCATATTATGGCTCAGGTTTCCATTTGGGAAGTTGTAAATGGCAATATCCGTCCCGGTTGAAATAAATACCTGGTAGGAAAGTTCATCAAATCGAATCACAAATCCCAATACACCGGGCAACCATTGGGCAAGGCTGTTGTTACTGCCATTGTACCAGTATACCCCACTCTCACTTCCTATTAAAAAATTATCTTCGTCAATAACTGTAGTAGAAAAAATAATACCACCCTGAAAATCACACAACGCAGATAACTTATTCTTCAAAACGTCATATATCCCAAAATAACCATCCGACGATTGATTGCCAATAACATAAACAAAGTCCGAACTTTTGCTGATGAACTCAACAACTTCAACATTAGAAAGTAAGCTGTCTTTCCTGTCACCACTAGCAAAATAATAGGTCATGATAAAACGGCGATGGCCGGATTTCTCCTTCAGGTCCGCAATCACAAGGTCCTCGTGCCGGTGTATCCTGGCCGGTTCTGCGACATTGGTAATTGGGGTATCAAATTTTATGAGTCCCAAATGATCATAGGCCCGGATTATCCCTTTCTGAAAAGAAACAAACAGTAACTTATCATCAATGGACAAACAGCGTGGATGATGAAAGGGCAATTGGATCATGGGTTCCTCTTCCCAGCTGATTGTTTGTGTTGTCAAATCAAAGGCCTGAAGATTTATTATGCTCCGGCCTGCAATATATAATTGCTGAAATTTTGAGTTCAATGCCGATGCAGCATAATCATCAGGGAGTTCAATTAAAGTTGATATGGATAAAGAATCAATCGATCTAACAAGAACCTGATCTCCATTGGCAACAATACCTATGATTTTTTCAAGCTTTTTTGGAACTTCATCCAGGTAGAGATTAATAAAACTTCTTGCCGTATTGATTCCATCATATGCTTTGATTTGCAGCAAATAATCCCCATTTTCAAGCAATATATCATCAACCGGGTATTTCAAATCAAGAGAAAACGACCTGTTTGCAGGATAAAAAATTATGTCAGCCAAAACAGGGTTGTATGAATCATTAAGTAAACTGACTTTTACATACTCAATATTGTGGTCATCTTCAATTTGAGCTATAACATGAATCTCGGCCGGAATCTGAAAAACCTGGTTCTGAGAGGGTGACAAAACCTCAATTACCGGATTAACAGTATCGGTATCCTTC
>JAGLWB010000170.1 GCA_023133655.1 Bacteroidales bacterium | reverse complement strand
TCGGTGGTTAGCTGTAAGATGGTCAATTACTGGGATAGAAAATTTATGGATAATGCTGGTCATAAAATGCTGTCATCCGGAGAAATTATACCTATTGGCCATGCAAAACCTGTTGAATCGTATAAAATACCGTTCGAAAATATCGGGGCCTGTGCCGGGGCAGCACTTTATTCTGCAAAAATATTAAAAGATATCGGACTGTTCGACGAGTATTTTGATACGGGGTATGAAGATGCTGAATTTGGCTTGCGAGCCTTTATTGCAGGGTATAAATGTGTTTTTAATCCGGATATGATTGTGTTTCATAAGATGGGGCAATCGATAAAAGAGATCTTTAATTATGAGTATACCTTAAAGATCCAAACCAATATTTTTTATACCTGTTTAAAACTCGTTCACTGGCAGGTTTTGGCGATAAACATTATACCCTTTATCCTTCGATTTTTTGTTATCACTATTATTGACCTGATTTTCTGGCGTCCGAGATACTTAAAGGTGCAGTATCATGCTTTATTTACTATTTTGTTTAAGGATTTAAAAAAAGTATTAGATGCACGAAAAGAATCCAAAAGATTCAGGCGGATTCCATGGTGGAAACTGTTAATGAAACAAGAATTTTTCCTGAAGCGTGATATTATAAATTTTTATAGATTTATTCTCAAAGGAGAAAAATCCTATTTCGAGAAATATTAACATTATGCGAATTGCAATAATTGCTGATCCCATTTACAAGCAATCAGCCGGAATATATACGTTTACAGTCAATTTTATCAATTCACTTCTTTCGATTGATCAAAAAAACGAGTATCATATCTTCGGATTAGAAAAAGATCATTTCAATAATGCCTTTTATCACCACGTACCCAATACAATACCCTTTTTAAAAAATGATCCGGTAAGGACTTTTTACCAGCTTCCTCTTCAGATAAAAAAAATAAATCCTGATGTGGTTGTTGAGCCTGCACATTTTGGCCCGTTTAACCTGCCCGGAAAAATTAAACGGGTAACCATAATACATGACCTTACCCCGGTAAGGTATCCTCAATACCATAAATTTTTCAGTCAGATGCTGCAGCGGGTTTTCCTTCCCGGAATTCTTAAAAGAGCAGACCTGATCATTACCAACTCACAGAATACGATGCAGGATGTGATTGAATATTCTCCCGGGTCAGGGAATAAAACACATTTTATTCATCTGGGAAAAGAAGAGATTTTTAAACCTGATCAAAATCCGAATGTTTTAACAAAATATGGGTTAAAAAAACCATATCTTCTTTACGTTGGAACTATTGAACCCCGTAAAAATCTCTCTTTCCTGTTAAAAGCATATGAATTATTCAGAGCCGGCAATCCGGGCAGTGTTGATTTAGTAATTATTGGGCGGAAAGGTTGGAAATCGAAAAATTTTTATAAGGTTTTGGCGCAAAATAAATATAAAAAGGATATTAAATTGCCGGGATATGTACTTCGTAATGACTTACCGGCCATATTTACAGGGGCTTTAGCTTTTGTTTTCCCTTCGCTTTATGAGGGTTTCGGTCTTCCTGTACTGGAAGCGATGTCGTGCGGTACACCCTGTTTGGTTTCAAACATCGGGAGTCTTAAAGAGGTAATAGGGGGATCAGGAATGACTTTTCATCCTGATGATTCAGCTAAGTTAGTGAATCAGCTTACTCAAATATACCAGGATCGTAAAGTAAGAGATAAATTATCAAAAGATTCACTACGCAGAGCTGCTTTTTTTTCCTGGGATAAATTTGCCAAAACATTTATCAACCTGATTGGATCATTATAAATCAACGTACGAATCCATGATGTTTGATATTACCAGGTAATATTTTTATTCTGATAATTTGGAAAAAACCCAAATTGACAATTTATTAGTACTTGTAAAAAACAAAGCTAACGGAATAAAATAAAATAATCCTCTTTTATAGCCAGAGGTAATCCAACCACCTAATGTATTTGTGGAAAAATCACTATCAATTTGATAATATAACAGGATATAAAGCATCCAGGAAACAAATAGGCCTATCAGATAAACCAATTTATTTTTATATCGAATCGTATTGTATATATTCAACACGAAAGCTAAAAAAAATAAATGCATCGTTAAGCCAAAGAAATCAAGGTTAAATGTAACAAAAGATATCTTTCGTATCATTATATTAACCTTAACCGGATCCCAAAAAAATGTTGTAATAATTGGCTGTATGGATTTATGTTCCAGAACGATATCTAAGTAAAATTGCCAAATAAAGAATATCAGGATAATTGAAAGACAAAAAAATGATAATCTTACTAATTTTCTGGTACGTAAAGCATCAAACAAAACAAATACCCCACTACCAACAGCAAGGACAATAGCATCGGTTCTGGTCCAAACTGCAAAAACAAATGATATTACTCCTATTACAAAATAGGTATTATCTTTTTTGTCAAACCAATAATAAATTGAAAGAAAGCCCGCCACGACATAAAATACACAAGTAATATTAGATGAAGAAATTGTACCAAATAACAAATATTGAGGAACAAGAAGAAGCATTAAAGTGAAAAAAATAGCATTTAGACGATGAACCTCTTTTCTCAAGAACGTATAAAAAACTAAAATGGTCGAAATAAAAAACAGGACACCAACAATTTTTGTATTCTTAAGACCTAAAATGTACATGTAGGCCAATGAATAAGGAGTAAGTGGAGGATATAAACTTCTCACCGAAGTCAACCCATTATTTTGAACAAATATTGAATTATCTATTGTTCCTTCAAAACTTATAGCTTT
>JAGLWB010000017.1 GCA_023133655.1 Bacteroidales bacterium | reverse complement strand
TCTCCGAGAAGATCTTTATCATTCCTCCACACCGGACAAGGTATCTCTCTGAAATTTCAGATACTGTGAGAACGTATAACCAATGGACTGAAGAACAGGAATCTGTTGCACAACGACTTTTTAGCATTAAGATCTCTATTGACACCCTGAATGATAATGGAGGTGATAAATCAACCATTGATAACCTTAAGGATCTATACAAAAAAGTAGCCCTCGACCTTGACGGACATAATAAACGAATCCTTAAGAAATGGAAACAAAAAATTGCCGCATATAAAAAGGATAAATTTGTTTTCAAGGTAAGAGGAAAAGAATTTAAGGTTGATACATATTCGGAGTCCTTATCACATATCAAAATTCCCAAAATAACACTTCCAAAATACAAGGCATGGGGTGATATTCTGAAATGGAGCCTTCGTGAAAATGTTCCGGGAGAATTTCCGTTTGCTGCGGGTGTCTTTCCTTTTAAAAGAGAAGGCGAAGACCCAACCCGTATGTTTGCAGGTGAAGGTGGCCCGGAGAGAACTAACAAAAGATTTCACTATGTTTCGCTGGGGATGCCGGCAAAAAGGTTGTCCACGGCTTTCGACTCCGTAACCCTGTATGGAGAGGACCCTGACATACGGCCTGATATTTATGGTAAATTGGGTAACGCCGGTGTTTCTATTTCGTGCCTTGATGATGCTAAAAAACTCTATTCCGGCTTTCACCTGAGTGATCCTAAAACATCCGTTTCGATGACCATAAACGGACCTGCTCCTACGATGGTGGGATATTTTATGAATGCTGCCATCGATCAACAGTGTGAGTTGTACATCAGAGAGCATGGAATGGTTGAAGAGGTTGAAAAGAAAATCAAATCTTTTTATAAGAAAAAAGGCACAAAACGTCCTCAGTACCAGGGTAAATTGCCTGAAGGAAATGACGGGTTAGGCCTGTTTTTGCTGGGAGTAACCGGTGATATGGTCCTGCCAATTGAGGTTTATGAAAAGATTAAAGCTGAAACCTTAAGTAATGTACGAGGAACTGTTCAGGCTGATATCCTGAAAGAGGATCAGGCCCAGAATACCTGCATCTATTCTATTGATTTCTCTTTGAAAATGATGGGAGATATTCAGGACTATTTTATCAGGAATAATGTCAGGAACTTTTATTCGGTTTCTATCTCAGGCTATCATATTGCAGAAGCCGGAGCCAACCCAATCAGTCAGCTTGCGTTCACGTTGTCAAACGGGTTTACATATGTTGAATATTACGCTTCACGGGGTATGGATATCAATAAGTTTGCTCCTAATCTTTCATTTTTCTTTTCCAATGGTGTGGATCCTGAATATTCAGTCCTTGGGCGTGTTGCCCGGTTAATATGGTCAAAAGCAATGAAGCTTAAATATGGGGCTAATGAAAGGTCACAAAAACTAAAATATCATATTCAAACTTCCGGGCGTTCTCTTCATGCCCAGGAGATTGATTTTAACGACATCCGAACAACCCTTCAGGCATTGTATGCCATTTATGATAATTGTAACTCGCTACATACCAATGCTTTCGACGAAGCTATAACCACTCCTACTGAAGATTCAGTGCGCAGAGCTATGGCTATACAGTTGATCATCAATCATGAACTGGGCCTGGCTAAAAACCAGAACCCATTGCAGGGATCATTTATTGTTGAGGAGTTGACCGACCTGGTTGAAGAAGCTGTTTTGATGGAATTTGACAGGCTAACAGAACGCGGTGGCGTTCTTGGGGCTATGGAAACCATGTATCAACGAAGCAAAATTCAAGAAGAGTCTTTGTATTATGAACAAATGAAACATAGTGGGAAACTCCCGATCATGGGCGTTAACACCTTTCTTTCAACAAAAGGATCTCCAACCACTATTCCGGGAGAGATTATCAGGGCTACAGAAAAAGAAAAGAAGTATCAGATATCTATGCTTAAAGAGCTT
>JAGLWB010000169.1 GCA_023133655.1 Bacteroidales bacterium | reverse complement strand
CATTTCCAATAATAATATTTTCTATTTAGGTACTAATGATGGAGTTTATGTTTCCTTTGACAATTGTAATTCATGGGAAGATATTGGATTAAATGACACTATTGTTATCTCAATATTACTTTTTCAAGGGAATATCTTTGCTGGAACAATGAGTATTGGAAGTGGAATATACCGTTATATTGACAATGGAATTTGGGAAAATCTTATTATTACTGACAATATAATGGATTTATTTTCAAACAATAATAATGATCTATTTGCTGGTACTTGGGGAGGGGTCTATAAATCTAACAATAATGGTGATACCTGGATCCAAACCTTAACGATTACTACTACTGCTGCCGTGTTTTCAATCAGAGAAGATCTGGATGGCATTCTTTATGCTGGCGTAACCAATTTTATGGGGGGAGAAGGTATTTATCATTCCATAAATCAGGGCGAATCCTGGGATTATTTCGGATTGTCTAATGTATATGTGACATCCCTTTCAGTCAATTCCAACAACGAGTTATTTGCAGGCGCCCAGGGGCATCAATATTTGTTCGAAGCCGGATCGGGTGTTTATAAGTATGATAAAGAGTCACAGGGGTGGATACAGTTGAAAGACAGCCTCACAGTAGCCACCATGGTCATTAATTCGGAAGATGAAATATATGTTGGTCTTTCAGATGACTGGGGTACCTATGGAGGTGTTTATGTATCCTATGATGATGGTTTGGCATGGGAATTATTGGATTCCGGGTTAGGTGAAGATTATATGAAGCAAATCACCCTTAGTCCTGATGAATATCTCTATACCATAAGCGGATGGAGTACAAATACCATCCATAGAAGTATAAATCCTACGGTTTCGGTAATTAGTAATAAAACAGATAATACAAAAGTGGATTTGTTTCCTAATCCATTTGTTGAGTCTCTTTATTTTAAAATTAATTCATCTGTTTCATCTAATAATTGCTCATTGGTTATTTTCGATATAAAAGGTGCACTTATAAAAAAAATGGATTTCACAAATCCCGGGAATGCTCAAATTTTAACAATTAATGGCAGTGATTGGATCCCGGGTATTTATTTTTATCGTATTATTATTGACAATTACAGCCATACCGGCAAAATTATTAGGCTCAATTAAACTGTCAGGTGTAACACCCGACAGGCATGAACACCTAACTGGCATAAATCAGATGCCGGAGGCATCATATGTTTATAGGAACCAGAATAACGCGTGTTCATACGACCCCGGCCGGGGTCGTATATAATTGCCAACACCCAGTTTTCTATAAACATATTAACCCTCTGGGTTAAAAAAATCAATTCCTTTCTATCAAGTATCACATTGATCTATCTGAAATGATAAATGAGGAATGTTAATGATAAATCAGGAATATTAATTAGGAATAACCAATAACAAATAAAAAATTACAAGAC
Source organism: Bacteroidales bacterium (assembly GCA_023133655.1). Lineage (GTDB taxonomy): Bacteria > Bacteroidota > Bacteroidia > Bacteroidales > JAGONC01 > JAGLWB01. Next base: position 2,205 of record JAGLWB010000169.1, on the reverse strand, counting down.
CATCACCTGTTGCAAATACCTTTGAAAGGACACCATTTGCAATTATCCGGTTCCGGGGTCTGGGAAAAAGGATTGTGCTTATCAAAAATTTCTGAAAGAAGATTTTTAAGAATAACCCGGAATTCATCCAACGAATCACTATTAATTAACTTTGTATCAGGAAGTTTAACATCCATCAAGCCTGCACTGGGAGACTTGAAAGAGATAATACCCGGTTTTACCTTTGCATTGTTAAACCCGGGTTGCGACAGGAAGAGAAAAGCATAAGTCAGCACCTGAAAACTTTTATCATTCCGTGGATCAGTCTCCATGGATTCCCAATCTTTTATCTTCAAATCACCCGGTATAACTCTCCCTGTCTTGTAATCGATAACACGATAAATATCGGCCTGTTTATCAATCCGGTCAGTGGTGCCTTTAATTTTAACCTCAATTTTCGTATCACCAATATCCACAGGCAAAATAGTATCAAGAGGTTTCTCCAAATGGATAATGGTAAGCAAGTCGCCTTTCTTACCAATCGACTCAAGAAAGGGGATCTCCTTTTTCAAAAAATTGGTTATTATACGCCTGGCCACATTAACAATGAGCAGGTTTTTACCATAATGAAGGTCACCACCCCTATAATGCTTTTTAAATGCATTATCCGTTATCTTCTTCACTTCGGAAATCATTTTTGTCACCATTTCCGGTTTAAGCACTTTACCAATACACGGATGGTATAATTCATTCATTACGTCATGTACAACGGTGCCTAGTGTAGCTGCTTCGATTGTTTCTTCAACTTCGTCAATATCTCTCAGCCTGGCAATATACTGGAAGTAAAACTGTAAAGAACAGTTTCTGTATGCATTTAATGAACTAGGAGAAAAACCTTTCCCTGCTTTTTCCATTAGAATTTCAATGATCTGTTCATCCTTCTCTATAGTGATTGTAAAATCCCTGTTTTCTTTCTGAGGAAGTAAATGAAATAGCTTTTCAGTGATTTTTATCTCCGGATTGTAAATGGGGAGCTCATGAAGAAGCTGCGTAATAAACCGGCTCTTCTCGCCACCGCCAAGCGAATCGCTTTCAGTATTGTACAATAAAAATATCCGCTTCCCATGTTGCAACAATCTATAAAAATGATAGGCAAAAATGGCATTCCTGTCCCGGTAAGTTGGTAGCTTAAAATCCCGCCTAATATCAAAAGGGATAAAGCTATTCATGCTTTTCCCTGAAGGAATGATATCATCATTTACCGATAAAAGAATGATATTTTTAAAACCAAGTGTTCTGGTTTCAAGCATACCCATAACCTGTAGCCCCTTTAACGGCTCTCCGTAAAAAGGAATCGATGAAGCACCAATTACTTGTTTATAAATGCTACGTAGATTGCTTACGGCATCAATTACCGGATACCTGGCGAGTAGCGTTCTGATGCGCTTAAAGATAAGGGAAAAATGATAAAGGTATTCCAATTCGATATCACTATTCTTATTCTCCTTGCCCTTAATCAATAATTTATCCCTTAAAGTCTCAATCAAGATTGTAATGGTTTCCAATGCTCTCCCGGGGCAATTATTCCATCTGGTAAAAACAGTCTGAAAAAGCTTATTATGATCTGCGAATTTTTCATCAAATGCATTTTCAAGATCCTTTTCGCTTAAAAAAACATGATTACCGGCCTGAAGCTCATTGATGGCTCCACGAACAGTATCAGGAGTTTCAGCAATGAACATTAAATATGGATGGTTCAGTACACGGTATACATCCTTATAGTAAAATCGAAATGTTCGGGAAGAAGGCAAATGAGAAAAGCGTTCTGCATTCTCGTGAAGCGCAAAAACTGATTCGAATAATTCATACAATGGTGTATATCGTAACGAATACCCCATGGTAACATTAAATTCCTCTATTTCAGATGGCAGGGAATTCAAAACAGGTATCAAAAGGGTTTCATCGGCCAAAACAACGGCTGTTTTTTCTAATTCTATACCGGAATCTTTATAAGCAGAAAGCACTTCACCCATTATTTTAGCCTGGCCAATTTTCTTAGGAACACCAATTATCGTAATCTCTTTATCGGAATCATGGAAATTATCAGCAATCCACCGAAAATGTCCAAAGCCCATTTTTCTGTCATACTTCCTGAAAAACTTACCGGCTTCCTGATCCGGGTTCTTAAAATAATACTCATCAATATCCCAAAAAATTTCAGCTTTT
>JAGLWB010000168.1 GCA_023133655.1 Bacteroidales bacterium | reverse complement strand
ATTTTCAGAACAGGATGAGCATTGAATTCTATTACAACAATGAATTCAAGTTATTTGAGAAGAAGTATTACAACCACAAATATGGCATTGAATTAGGATACAATACGGATGAGTGGAGCAGTGCACGGCTCAATTATTTGTGGGGAAGAAATTTCGACCGGAATTTCGATCTGCTTAAGGGAGGAGGACAATTCAAACTGAGCAACAAGCTGGCAGTGGAATATTCAGGGAATTGGCTTCATTACGATCCTGATACAACCAATTCGAGTGCATTCATCAACATTTTGTCGCTGCAGTATAATATAACCAACGACTTATGGTTCAAGGTCTTTGCCCAGAACAATACCTCCATTGAACGATTGTATTTTTACGGCCTCTTCGGATGGCGCTTCAAGCCACCTTTTGGTGCTATTTACCTTATCTATACCAGGGACGAGTTTTTAGAATACCCACAAAATATTGAATACGATGGGCAAGTTGTTTATTTGAAGTTCACTTATCCTGTTCATTTTTAGGGAGAGACAATAGAACAAAGAGCAAAGAACAAAGACATCATTTATCAGATATCAGAGAAGACTTGCTAATTTGTTGTTTATTATTGGTTATTCTTCATATTTTTCACCTCATCTCCTGCCTCTTCTCCTCAAGGAGAAGGGCTTTTGGCTGATAAATAACTGGCACTTGATAACAGATTACAGATTAAGGACTCACCGTATGCGGAATTGATTTAAAATTTTTTTACTATTCGTGGTTGTAATCACCAAAAAAAGATTAAATCTGGTGGATTGAGCCACCAATTTGGGTCGCTCCTTCGGCGCTTAATTATCTGTTATGATCTCAGTAGACGGTAGCTGGTAGCCAGTAACCAGTAGCCGGTAGCTGGTCGGCATTACATCAACAATCGAAAATCGACAGTTGACAATTGACAATCTCCCGAAGGGAAGTGCATAAAGTTGAAGTTGAAGAATGGATTTTAATGGCCACTTTGCTTTTTAATATGCTTGACAGCATGGCTACACCCTGCTCAGTAAAAGCCATAGGCACATATCTTATCCCACCCCAACTTGAGGTTGCAATTTGTGACCTCAAGTTTGTTAATTCTCTTTTTTCAAGCTCAAACATAAAATCTTTTGGGAAACGGTCAATGTTCCTGCGGACTGCTTGTTTTAAATGTTTGGTCTCAACACCATATAGCGCTGCTAAATCCATATCCAACATCACTTTCTGGCCCCTGATTTGATAAATCTTACTCATGATCACTTCCTCCGGAACCAGTATCGTTTTCTTTTCTGTCATGGGTTATCTGTTTTTCGATAAAATCTTCAACTGTTAATCCGTAAAGTCTGGATTTGTTACCTTGTACCCGGGAAGAAGTTAGCAGTCGGCAGTTGGCAGTCGGCAATACATCGACAATCGACAATTGACAATCGACAATAATCCGATTTCCTAATTTGCGGTTGATTGTTATTTTATTAAGTTTGCCCTTTGTTCGGATATGTCAAGATAATGAAATGTCAAATAACTGGTTTGTAATACATGTAATACTGATTTTATCTTTCTGTTTTATCAGGTTGGATCCTGTTTGTGCCCAGGATTCCAGAAGTGTTTATCAATTTAATGAAACACTGGACCTGATAGAATTTGTTGAACAGGCATCCCAACATTTTGCAGAGAAAGGTTCCATAGCGTTACTGGATTTTGGGATACCCGACAGTAAATGGTTTAAGGAATCCAGGTTTATTTTTATTTATGACCTGGAAGGTTACTGTGCGTTCCATCCTGTGCACAAAGAGTTCGTAGGGCAAAACGTGCTGCATTTAAAGGATATGAATGGCAAACCAATCATTCAACTCATTATCGATATTGTATCTGATGAAAACAAGGGAGAAGGTTGGCTTCATTATCTGTGGGCTGACTGGGGAGGATATACTCCTTCCTGGAAAAGTGCTTACGTTAAACGTGTGACTGCACCTGATGGTAAAACATATGCACTTGGAAGCGGAACATATGATATTCGGACTGAAAAAAAGTTTATGATCGATATAGTTAATTCAGCTGCCCGGCTTCTTGAAAATAAAGGAGAATCAGCCTATAATACATTAATTGATAAAGCCAATATTTATTATTTCCGGGATATTTACATTTTTGTGATCAACATGAAGGGAGAAGCAATCGTTGACCCTGTCTTCCCCGGAAGACAAAATCGTGACCTGATCGACTTCCGGGATATGATTGGTAATTATGTTGTGGTTGATATGATAGAGCGCCTTTCGGAGGCTGACAGTGCAATGGTAGTATATGTTTGGCCAAAACCCGGACAGTCAAATCCTTCCAAGAAGGTAGCCTATGTCAGAAAGGTTAATGTGAATGGAGAAGATATGATGGTGGGCTCAAGTATGTATATTGTTGAACCAATTTGGAGAAAATTTTAGTAATAAAAAAAATGGTGAAAAAACCGGATATCCTGATCTATGGCGTGGATGATAAACCTCCTCCGTTATTATCTGTTGTGCTAGGCCTCCAACATGTATTTACAATGTCGAGTACACTGGTATTGCCTGTTGTTATTGCCAGGGAGATTGGTGTAAGTTTTGGTATGCTGCAGGCGCTGGTCTGTTTTTCAATGATCGCTGCCGGTATAGCTACGATATTGCAGAGTCTCAAAAAAGGCCCGGTAGGATCGGGGTACCTGTGTCCAAGTCTCTGCGGTCCTTCATATCTGTCGGTTTCTGTCCATGCTGCCTGGATTGGCGGATTGCCATTAATGCATGGAATGACTATGGTTGCAGGTGCTTTTGAAGTGATCTTTTCCAGATTTTTTCACAAATTAAAAAAACTTTTTCCTTCTGAAATCACCGGATTGGTCGTTATTATGGTTGCCATCTCCCTTATACCACTTGGTGCATCAAAGTTTGTTGGTATTGATTATTCAGGTGATGCAATCAATACAACAAAACTGGTAGTTGCTATAATAACTCTCATAGCGATGGTCGGAATTAATGTCTGGAGCCGTGGGAAACTGAAACTTTATTGCGTTTTAATAGGTCTGTTTATTGGATATTTGCTTTCAATTATGCTGGGTATTTTATCCACTCAAGATCTAAGGATGTTTGTTGAAAGTCCGTGGTTTGATGTGCCAGGTAAAGGGATAGATTATTTTTCTTTTGCATTTGACTGGTCGCTGGTTTTACCATTTATTATTGTTTCTATATGCGCCAGCCTTAAGACATTTGGAAATTTGTCAACCTGTCAGAAGATCAATGATACGGAATGGACGAAGCCTGATCTGAAGAATGTTGGGAAAGGAATGTTTGCTGATGGTATCAGTGTGTTTTTAGGTGGATTCCTGGGAGGAGTGGCTGTTGATACTTCTGCAAGTAATGTGGGATTGTCATCTGCAACATCAGCTACCAGCCGACGGATCGCCTGGTATGCCGGGGGTATTTTTATACTTCTTGGATTTTTGCCAAAACTTTCTGTGATCTTTTCTATTATGCCCGATCCGGTTATGGGGGCTATAGTGATCTTCGTTACATGCTTTATGTTTATTTCGGGGTTACAGATCCTGTTTTCTTCAAAGATGGATTTGAGGAAAACCTTTATTATCGGTATCTCATTTGTATTTGGAGTCAGTGCAATGATTCTACCTGACCTCTATTCAACGGTGCCCGGTTGGATCCAGCCAATATTTACATCTGCTCTTACCCTTTCAACAATTTTGGCCGTGCTTCTTAACCAGGTATTCAACCTTGGCAAGGCTAAAGAAGAACCTGCATAAAACTGGCTTATTCCGTTTTTATCCAATTATTGGTACTTTTTTTAGCATTCCGATTTGGGTAGGTTGCGGTAGCCAGTAGCCGGTCGGCAATACATCGACAATCGACAACCGACAATTGACAATCGACAATTGACAATCTCCCGCAGGGAAGTGCCTAAAGTTTAAAGTTATTGGATTTGATTTGATTGGACACTTGCAACACGTGTTAGCTTGCAGATCCCTGCTTTCGCAGGGATGACGTTTGCTTGCTATATGGGAGAGTGATGGGTTTTTGCGCAGCTAATCCAGAAACTCCCCCAATAAAAAAGCCTGACACGAAATGTTGGACTTTTTTTTGCTCCACGGCCGTAACTTTTTACTCTTATGAAACAGATACTCTTGAAAGGATTGATAAGTTATTTAGGATATGAATTTGGTTTGAGGCTTAAAGGTTTATGGTTTAAGGAATTCGTGGCACGGAGCACAGCGCTCTGGTGAAATGATAATTGTTATTGGAGATTATATTTCGGTGTTTGGCTTTGGATATTGATCATTTGACTCGTCTTAAGTATCCTATTGGCTTCCGGTTCTTAAAATCATTCTCTTGCTGTTTCGACTGTGCAAGTTCTTCTAACATTTCAAAGATTATCCTGATTTGTTCATCCTGCTCAATCTCTTTTTGATATAATTCATCCAATTTTATTAATATCTCTTTATGAGTGTCAAGCAATTGTCTTAGCTTGGTAAATACCCTTATGATATGGATATTAACTCTAATAGCCTGTTCACTATTTAGAATACTTGACAACATAGCTACACCTTGCTCTGTGAAAGCATATGGCAATTTTCTTGTACCACCCCAACTTGATGTTCCAAATTGGAATATCAAGTTATCAAATTCTTCTTTTGTTAACTGGAACAGTCGCACAGCAACGCAGAAATTGGTAGCCGGTCTGCGGTAGCCGGTAGCCAGTCGGCAGTTGGCTGTTGGGTAATCTGGTCTACGGGTTGGCAGGTTGGCAGGTTAGCCGGAAGGGAAGAAGTCGGTAGTCGGCAATACATCGACAATCGACAATAAGACGGCTTCCTAATTTGTTATTTATTATTGGTTATTCTTCATTAACATTCCTCATTTTCACCTCATCCCAAAGTACCTCCTTGCCAATAAGAAATATTTAAATATCCAATTTTGTCGTATATTTGTAAATGGCCTTTGATTAGCTGAATGTATAAACAACCACTCAAATCATGATGAAAAAGCTGACTATTATTGCCCTTGCAGTTCTAATTAGTTTATCAGGCTATTC
>JAGLWB010000167.1 GCA_023133655.1 Bacteroidales bacterium | reverse complement strand
TTGTAATTAATATAAAAAAGGATAAATATAAGTTCTTTTTTACCACGAAGTCACACAAAGGATATCACTAAGTAACCCTAAGGAGTGAAGAATTACCAGGAATTAAAAAAACTGTAACACATGCCTTTAGTAAACCATTAAACGATGAAACATTTCATTAATACGGTTCAGTTGATGGTAATTATTGGATTATTATCATTCGTGTTTGGATCACAAACAAATTCACAGGGTTATTTAACAAATAAGAAGGTGCATGATGAGGCTCTTTCTGATGGTTATGGAATACTATATGTTTCGGTTTCAGAATATGGAGCTTCTCCAGTCCCAATTGTTGGTGCTACTGTTACTGTTTGGGGTTATGATACTATATATGTATGTACAACTGGCCCCGACAGCGCATGTTACTGGGAACTTCCTGAAGGAACATATACAGTGATGGTAGAAGCTGAAGGGTATGTATCAGAAATTTGTGAAGATGTTCTTGTTAGTGCTGACCTAATTATTAGTATTGACTTTCAGCTTTTCGAATTCCCTTATCCTGCATTGGGAGTTTGGGCTGAGCGTAACAATGCACACACAGAGGCATTTGTTGAATGGTATGAGTTCAGCGATTTCTACCAGATCATTTATGATGATGGTATAGCTGATAACGTTACAGCCTGGGGTGAAGCCGGAAACATGAATGCCATCAGATTTACACCAGCTGGTTATCCTGCAGAAATCTTTAGTGCACAGATTCATATCTTTGACGGCACCTGGCCTCCGGGCAATTCATTAACCACCTTCGATGTTGCTATCTATGATGATGACGGAGAGAATGGTTTACCTGGCACTGAACTGGCTATTACAACAGTTGCCCCATTTGCTTATGACTGGGTAGATGTTGATTTTTCACAGTTTGGTGTTTCCATTCCTGATGGCGACTTTTATATTGTTATGATCCAGGGCGGCGACTTCCCGGATTGTGCACCTATTGCCATTGATGAAACGGCTCCTGTTTACAGAAGCTACTCACGTTTTGTAACTGAAAACATGCCATGGCGCCCGGCTGACTTTGCTGATTATATGATGCGTGCCTTTGTATACAGTGAAGTTGACGGAGTGCAGATCCTGAGTTACAATGATAAGATCGATATTCCTGAATCAAAGAGCAAGGCGCTGTCAAGGTTGGGTTCTAATGTAGAACCCGGCACCTATGATGTAGGCTTTGGCAAATTCATTCCAAAGGGAGAAAACGAAGATCTTCGTGACTTTGATCATTACGAGGTTTGGATTCTGAATGAAGGTGATGAGTTAAACCCCGAATTATGGACATTGAAGGATGATGCTGTATTAGATACTGAATATACCGATAGTGACTGGACATCGTACGCCAATGGTTGGTATCGTTATGCTGTAGTAAGTGCATATACTTATAATTGGTCTAACCCTTCCTTCTCTAACATTCTACCAAGAGGCTTGGATCATCGCGTAACACTAATGGTACGTACAAATTCAGGCGATCCTGCAGTTGGTGCACATGTTATTTTCAATAACGAAAATGGCGACCCGGCATGGCAGTTTGAAGGATATACTGATGAGACAGGAAGAGTTCACTTCGAGGTAGTGTTGGAAGGCTATTATACCTTAGAAGTAAACCTGGAATATTATAATCCATTCATTCAGCTATATATTCCTGTTTATAACGATATAACACTAAATATTGAGCTAACAGAGATATTTCTTCCACCTCAGAACTTCCATGTTAACAGCATGAATGGTATAGCCACATGGTTACCACCACCATTGTATTACGATAATGCAACTAACAAAGGCAGAGTATTAGAAGGATATAATTTATATATGGAAGATACGCTCGTGACCTTTACTACAGAATTGACATATATGTATACAGACTTTATGATAGGCCAGGAATATATTGCCGGTGTTGAAGCACAGTATACTGATGGTAAATCTACAATGGTAACTTTCCCGTTTACATATTATACCTGTGAATTCTTTAATCCACCAACTTGCTTTGAGGGATGTGTAAATGGAATGGAAGTTTCTATGGAATGGCCGGGGTGGCTACCCCCTCCTGATCATTATGACATTATTTATGATGATGATACAATGGAGAATGTTGCAGCATGGAATGAGGAAAATGGTGAGTTTGCTGTACGTTTCACACCGATAGGATATCCCTGTGACCTGATTAGTTTCACTATGCATATCTGGGATGGCACCTGGCCGGAAGGTGCTATTTTGAGTCCATTTTTAATTAATATTTATGACGATGATGGCCCGGATGGCGCACCTGGAACTCTGCTTGGTTCATTGGAGCGAACACCTGAAGACTATGGCTGGGTCACATTTGATATTACTGAATTAGAAATATGTGTAGTGAATGGCGAATTCTACCTTGCACACCAGCAGATAGGGACCTTTCCGGATGTGCCGCCAACAGCAGTAGATGAATCAAGTGCCGGGCAAGGCCGTAGTTACAGTCGCATACCTCCTGATCAATGGATGCCGGAAACTTCTTATGATCAGCTGGCTATTCGTGCAGGTGTATTCGGGCCATATATAGGCGATATGATCCTTACACCAACTACTGTTAAGCTCACAGGTGAATCAGCAGTTGATAAGACCAAGTCGTTACATGAAGCTCCGGTTTCTACTACAATTGGTGAAATAGAATTGGGTGGAGGAACCTATGTATTTCCTGACGGGCGTAGCCGGTTTAATTTATTGGGTTACGATGTATACAGAAATCAAAAAAAAATAAATGATACTATTATAACGGATTATGGTTATGTAGACGTAGTAAGTCCGGGTGGAATCTATTACTACAATGTAATAGCTGTCTATGATAGCGGTGAGAGCTGTCCGATGGATCCGCCATTCGAAGCCATTGTAGGTGCAGATTTTTTCCTTCCATCCGATCTCTCAGGCACATTGCTTGAAAACGACGGTGTATTGTTAACATGGAATATCCCCGGCCCACCATCAGGCTTCTGGATCCACTGGGATACTGGAGAGAACTACAACACTGTTGGTTTGACATCAGGCGGTACTTTCCTGGTAGCTTCACGCTGGGAAGAAGAAAACCTGGCATCTTATCACGGTATGTTCATAACTCAAGTAGCCTTGTACCCAACTGGCCCAAACACCATCTATACACTTAAAGTTTGGGCCGGCGACAATGCTGCTAACCTACTAGTTAGCCAACCATTAAGCAACTTGTCAATCGACCAGTGGAATACAGTGGTATTAGATACACCAGCAGAGATAAATGCATTTGAGGAGTTATGGTTTGGCTATGAGTGCTTCGAGCAACCTGAAGGCGAGCATCCTGCAGGATGTGATGACGGCCCGGCCATATCAGGCTATGGAGATATGATATCTATAGACGGGGTTACGTGGGATCCATTGTTAAGCTTTGGACTTGACTACAACTGGAACCTCCAGGCATATCTTGAAGTTATTGACAATGCAGCGCCACTGAACCCAATTGCACAGGAGCCAATTCTCAACACAGGCGAGGTATCTCTTGAAGCTTCTAAATCAGCAGGAGGTGTTTTTGATGGTAATCAGCGGGAGGTACTATTAGGCTACAACCTCTGGCGTGATGGAAATATGATCGCTTATGTATCTGAACCTGATACCTTCTATTTAGATTACCCCGGACCAGGAATTTGGGAATACTATGTAAGTGCTGTCTTTGACCAAGGTGAATCCTTTACTGATGGCCCGGCAGAGGTAGAGATACTCAATGATGGTAGTATTACCGGTATTGTATACGATGGATTTTCTCTTGTGCCTATCCCGGGCGCTACCGTAACACTTGATACTTCAGGGTTAGAGACGGTGACAGATTCAAATGGCAAATATGACTTTACTGACATAGAGGTAGGTTCATACTATGTTAAGGCCTCAGCCACCGGATACAATAATGGCTCAGTTAATGAAGTTGAAGTTTTCTACAATGATGTTGTAACAGCTGACATAACCCTGTACGGTGATTCTGTTATTATTCCAATCCCTTTCTATGAACCGTGGAATAAAGAGTTCACAGAACAGTACTGGACATTTGATCCTGAACAAGGCAACTGGCAGATAGGCAATTATCTGGGGATACCATTACCGGTTGCTGAATTTTACTTTAGCCCGGCAACAACTGAATATTCCTACACACTACAAAGTATTGGAATTGATGCCCGTATGGCTACATCGAATGTTGTTGTAGAATTTGATCTCTACCTGAACGATTATAGCTCAACAGGAGTTGAATTCTTAACTGTTGAAGTCTGGGACGGAACAGATTGGATATATGTTGATGAGTATGCCAATAATGGTGACATTGAATGGGAACACAAATTATACGACATCACAGATTATGCTCTTGGAATAATTACCAAAGTTAAATTTATTGCACATGGTGCTAATAGCTATGATATTAACAACTGGGCTATTGATAATATATTGGTTAGTGAAGCTATTCTGGCCTCTATGCAAGGTTATGTGACTGATGAAGAGACTGGCGATCCAATAGAAGATGCTATGATTGAGGCAGGAAGCTATGAGGCAGTTTACACAGATGAAGAGGGTTTTTATTCAGTTGAGGTTGCAGAAAGCACCTATTCAGTCAGCTGTTCAGCAGAGGGGTACTTACCTGAATTAGTTGAAGAGATTGTTGTTACCGGAGTTACTTCACAAGACTTTGCTCTTGAGATGGAACCATGTGATCCTCCATTGAACCTGGTTGGAGTTGTAGAAGAAACCTGGGATGTCATGCTGAGCTGGGACTCACCAGGCGGTGGAATTGATACTTCACCCAATGCCATAGGCCCGAATTATGGTGTACGTTCATTATTAGGCTTCAATGTATACCGTGATAATGCACAAATAAATGAGTCACTGGTATTAGAAACAACCTACCTGGATGAAGGACTAACAGCCAGTGTTTACGAGTACTATGTTACTGCTGTGTACACACTCTGTGAATCCGAACCATCAAATGTTGAAGTCGTTATTATTACCAGCATAGATGAATTAACAGGATCAATGATCAAGGTATATCCTGTACCAGCAACCAACTTTGTAAATGTTGAGATACCTGAAGGTATCCGTGAGATCAGAATGGTTAATTATTTAGGTGATATAATTTATATGCAAAATGTTGAGATGGAGAAATCACTCCTGATCCGGACAGGCGCATACAGCTCAGGAATTTATCTGTTAGAGTTCATTGCTGAGAATGGCTCAATAATGACTAAACGCATTATTATTACTAAATAGTAATCGTTAATAGAAAGGGGTAATCACAATTGATTAACAGAGATGTACTGTCAGGTGTAACACCTGACAGGCAAAAATGCCAAACTGAAGAGCATTTACGGTGCCGGATTTAAAACAATAAGTTTCACATCTCAACGAATAACGGAACGATGCCGGCATGTTCCATTAATGTCAAATCCGTTCCATCGGAAATTTCCAACCTTAACCAACCAAATAATTCACCATCATTATTTACAACCTTCAGACCCAGGTACTTATTTGATGCATCTTTCCATACCCCCTGGTGATTTTGGCCAAGGGTATCGTTATAAATGTAAGAATAAATCAAAACCGAAGAGTCGCTCCATAGTAAATTGGCATCAATCATACCATTAAACCTGATGGTATCGGCCCAACTCTTATTACTCTCCAAAACTACTACCTCATTATTATTCAATGGAATAATCTTATTAGAAAAATTACCCTGACCCGACGATTCTGAACCAAAAAAAACGATTTTAAAATCACTATACGAATCGCTATTCAAATCAATAAAATATTCGGAAGTTGACTGGGGAGGATTAAATTGAAATCCATAATCAGGATCAAAATCATAATAAACAATCCCTTTTTCATTTTTCTCACCGGCAAGAATGTATGGCTTGATGTACCTGACTTCTTCCTCCTGGCAAGAATATATTGATGAAAAAATCAATAAGCACAAAACAAGGTATTTTAAATCCCTCATGACTATTTATTTAATACTGTAAAAATACAATATTTCCTGATCACCCTCCACCTTGTTTCTTTTTAAAATAATAATTACTTTTGCAGTCCTTTAAAATGAAGGCTAAATTAAATTGCGGATGTGGCGGAATTGGTAGACGCGCTAGACTTAGGATCTAGTGCCGCAAGGCGTGGGGGTTCGAGTCCCTTCATCCGCACAAATCAGAGAATGGCTACAAGTCACAAGCTACAAGAAAAGACAGGGTAAAAGATTATGCAAGAACCAAACACTTAATAAATTGATCCGTACTTCCAAAAAAGCTTGAAGCTTGAGACTTCATCAACATAACTGATAATTTTAAAACAAAGTAACTATATGAACATTACACAAGAAAGCACTGGCAATCTTACAGCAACGATAAAAGTGGAAATTATTGAAACAGATTACCAGGAAGAGGTTGAGAAAGCATTAAGGGATCACAGACGTAAAGCTGCCATTTCCGGGTTCAGACCCGGAAAAGTACCATTTGGCATGATAAAAAAAATGTATGGCAAAGCAGTTCTGGCAGAAGAAGTAAACAAAATACTTTCCGAATCTCTTGAAAATTATTTAAAAGAGAATAAAATCGAAATACTTGGCCAGCCCTTGCCTGGCAAAGAAAGAGACATTGATATAGATTTTGATATTCAGAAAGATTTTGAATTTTATTTTGATATTGGCATGACACCTGATTTTGACTTATCCCTTTCAGATAAAATCAACGTAAATTATTATACCATCAATGCTGATGATAAAATGCTGGACAATCAAATTCAGGAAATAAGACACAGGCATGGTGTTATGTCAGAAGTTGATATAACAAAAGAAGGCGATCTTGTTAAAGGCGACCTGACCGAACTGGACGAAACAGGGGAGAAAAAAATTGATGGCATTGTTAATACAACGAGTATTTCATTGAATTACATCAAAGATGAAGATATCCGAGAAAAATTCATCGGCATTAAAAAAGATGATCAGGTTATTTTTAATCCTTTAAAAGCTACGGGGAATGCTGTTGAAACAGCTTCTATGCTAGGCATCCAAAAAGAAGATGCCGAAAAAATGAACTCCGAATTCAACTTTTCCGTAAATGAAGTATCGCGGTTAATGCCAGCCGACCTTAATGAAAATCTTTATAAACTTGCCTTTCCTGCCGAAGATATGAAATCAGAAGAAGAATTCAGGCAAAGGGTTCGCAAAGACATGTCTAACTCATTCGTTGTTGATAGTGATAAGCAATTTATGAATGAAAGCGTGATTGCACTTGTAAATGAGGCTGATATTTCACTTCCTGAGGATTTTTTGAGAAGATATATTCTTGAAGTAAACGAGGATAAATTGACCGAAGAAAAACTTGATGAGGACTTCGACAATTACCTCCGTTCGATGAAATGGCAACTCATTGAGAACCAAATAATAAAAGACCATACACTGAATGTCACCGATGAAGATATCAAAAATTATATCCGCAATTACTTCTCCGGACAATTTTTCAAAACAGATGAAGAAAAAGAGGATGAAAGCACCAAAGAGAGGTTAAATAATTTGGTTAAAATGGTTATGGAAAATAAAGAAGAAGTAAAAAAGATTTATGACCATCTTTATGATAACAGGTTAAGAGAACTATTGAAATCAACAATTAAAATCAATAATAAAGAAATTTCTTACGAGGAATTTGCTAAATTAGTATCTGAAACCAAACTTTAATCTCTTATTATGAATTCAAACGATTTTAGAAATTTCGCCATTAAGCATCATGGAATTAGCAGCATGACCTTTGACAGCTATACCTCTATGGTCAATAATTACATCTCCCCTACTATCATAGAAGAACGCCAGCTTAATATTGCTACTATGGATGTTTTTTCAAGGCTGATGATGGACAGAATTATTTTTCTGGGTGTTGCCATTGATGATTATGTTGCCAATGTAATTCAGGCACAATTATTATACCTTGAATCAACTGATTCAAAAAAGGATATCACAATCTACCTTAATACCCCAGGTGGTTCTGTGTATGCAGGTTTAGGCATCTATGATACGATGAGGTATATTGGCCCGGACATAGCAACTATTTGCACGGGGATGGCAGCATCAATGGGAGCTATTCTGTTGTGTGCCGGAACAAAAGGTAAACGAACAGCATTGAAACACTCCAGAATTCTTATTCATCAACCAATTGGTGGAGCTCAAGGCCAGGCTTCCGATATCGAGATTACAGCAAGAGAAATAGCGAAAATCAAGAAAGAACTATATGAAATAACTGCTCTCCATTCAGGGCAAACATATAAGAAAATCTGGAAAGACGGGGACAGAGATTACTGGATGACAGCCGAAGAAGCCAAAGCCTACGGTATGATAGATGAAGTGCTTATTAAAAACAAATAAGATCCGGATAAACAAGGAACTAAACTTTTATGCATTTTTTACGTATTAAAGAGAGGTTATGACTAAAGATAGCGAAAAGTGTTCATTTTGTGGCAGGCTGAAAAAAGATACTAATATTCTTATTACCGGCCTTGATGCCCATATTTGTGATTATTGTGTTACACAGGCACAAACCATAATCAATGAAGAGTTCTCAACAAAGAGCAGTGAACAGCTTAGCGGCATTGAGCTTCTCAAGCCAATTGAAATAAAAAATTACCTTGATCAATATGTTATCGGGCAAGAAGAAGCTAAAAAAGTGATTTCTGTTGCAGTTTACAACCACTTTAAACGAATTATGCAGCCTGTTGATCCACATAATGAGGATGATGTTGAAATTGAAAAGTCAAATATCATTTTAGTTGGAGAAACCGGCACAGGAAAAACCTTATTAGCCCGTACTATTGCAAAAATGTTACGGGTACCTTTTTGCATTGCTGATGCTACTATTCTTACCGAAGCGGGGTATGTGGGAGAAGATGTTGAGAGTATTCTTTCAAGGCTGCTGCAAGTTGCTGATTATAATGTGGGAGCAGCTGAAAGGGGTATTATTTTTATCGACGAGATAGATAAAATAGCGAGAAAAAGTGACAACCCATCCATTACGCGTGATGTATCGGGAGAAGGTGTTCAACAAGCACTTTTAAAGCTTCTGGAAGGTTCTGTTGTAAACGTTCCTCCACAGGGTGGCAGAAAACATCCTGAACAAAAAATGATCCAGATCAATACCCAGAATATTTTATTTATTACAGGAGGTGCTTTTGATGGAATTGGGTTAAAAATCGCATCACGATTACAGACCAATATCATTGGTTATAGTGTTGACAAAAAGATAAATCCCATTGATAAGGACAATCTGCTTCAATACATCTCACCACCAGATCTAAAAAGCTTTGGCTTGATCCCCGAAATTGTGGGTAGGCTTCCTGTTGTTACCTACTTGAACCCTCTCGACAAAGAAACGCTAAAGCGTATCCTGATTAAACCCAAGAATGCTATTATCAAACAGTTTATTAAATTGTTTGAGATGGATAATGTCACCCTGACCTTTGATGAATCGGTTTATGATTACGTTGTTGATAAGTCTATCGAATTCAAACTGGGCGCCAGGGGACTACGCTCTATTCTTGAGGCCATTATGACTGATGCAATGTTTGAACTTCCCTCCGATAAATCCATCAAAAAAATCAATGTAACCAAGTCATATGCTGAGAAACAATTAAACAAAACAAATATTTCCAGGCTAAAAGTAGCTTAAAGTCAGCACATGGCATAATAATTGGTTTGCTTCTTTCAGGATGAAAATATATCAGTTATTACTTACAATTTTCGTTTCAGTTATTTTTGCCTGTTGCGGTTATGGGCAGGAATATAAAAACACTATTGCTCTTGCCCGTATTGTGGATGGTGACACATTGATTGTAATAAACCTACCAACCGTTTATATCACCGGAACTATGATATTCAAGAATAAACGTGAGGCAAAAAAGTATAGCCGGTTAGTTTACAATGTGAAAAAAGCATATCCTTATGCCTACCTGGCAGGCCTTAAATTAGAAGAATACAATGAAATTCTTTCAGTAGTATCTGATAAAAAAGATAGAAAAAAAATTTTAAAACAAGCAGAGAAAGAACTACTTGATGAATATGGCGATGAATTGAAGAAACTGACCTTCTCGCAAGGGAAAATATTACTGAAATTAGTCGACAGGCAATCAGGTAACACTTCATATGAGCTTGTAGCCGACCTTCGCGGTAAACTTTCAGCATTCTTCTGGCAATCGCTGGCCCGCATTTTTAGCTATAACCTGAAAGTCCATTACGATCCTGAAGGTGAAGATAAAGAGATTGAGCAAATTGTTCAATTGATTGAACAGGGAGAGATTTAAAATGAAAGCTTACTATGGGAACAGTGGTTACTTACCCCTACCCTGAATAACAATCAGCGCAGTATAAATTAAAATCTTTATATCCATTGCAATCGACATGTTCTCAATATAAAGTATGTCGAACCGTAATCTTTCAACCATCTCGCTCACATTCTCAGCATAGCCGTATTTCACTTGTCCCCATGAGGTAATTCCGGGCTTTACTTTTAAAAGAAGGCGATAATGAGGTGCAACTTCTACGATTTTATCAATAAAAAACTGCCTTTCCGGCCTGGGCCCGACCAGGCTCATATCTCCTTTTAAAACAGAAAAAAATTGCGGAGTTTCATCCAAACGCACTTTCCGCATAAACTTTCCAAAGGGCGTAACACGACTATCATCTTTTGAGGAGAGCATTGGTGTTCCCTGTTCAGCATCCTTGAGCATCGACCTGAACTTGTACATTTCAAAAGGATTTCCGTGCATCCCTACCCTCTTCTGGGAATAAATAATTGGTCCGGGAGATGAAATCTTTACCATAATGGCCGTGAATAAATAGATAGGCAATAAAAAAATCACGGCAACCAATGAAACAACAACATCCATGATTCTTTTTAATGATTGTTGCCAGGCAGGCATTAATTCAGTTGATACCTGAATAAGTGGGGTTCCGAATATCGACGAAGTTTTTACCATACCCAGTAAATAATCCCGCATTTCAGGAATCACTTTAATAATCACATTCGTATTCTCCAGCTCGGTAATAATATTTTCAACCCTGTTTTTTTCTGATCGTTCAATAGCAATGATGACCTCTTCCACCTTATATTTCTTAATTATACTTCCAAGTTCTTTGAAATAACCCAGATGAGGAAGGTATTTTGAAATTTTGTATTCATCATACTCTAAAGCATTTACAAACCCTAAAAACTTGTTCCCACTTGACTTTCGTTGACCCTCTATTTCAAGATAAATGTCGATGGCATTACCATTGCTACCGACAAGTAACGTGTTGAATCCTATAACTTTATTATGAATCTTCCTCACCGTAATTGTAGTTAAGATTAAACGAAAAGTATACGTGAAGAAAAAATGCAATGAAAACAAAACAAGAAATGAGTGGTAATATATTTTATAGGATATTACCAGGTCATCAAGAATTAAAGCAAAAAAGACAAAAATAACTCCGATAAAAGTAAATAACATGGTTTGACCCAATTCCTTTAATCGCGACTTACGAAAAATATCTTTATAAGTACCAACAAGTATGTACAAAATAAGCCAAAACAGTGGAACGATAATGATGCCAAAATAATAGTTACTGTCAGAAAAAATTATCTCAAGATGATTAAAGATACCAGGATCGGCAGTATACTTCCGGTAAATAAAAAACAGGCTCCATGCAATCGCTGCAGATAAGATGTCTGCAAGCAAATATTTTAATACTTGTGTTTTTTTATTCATAATACCGCATTAATGGATCAACTTCAGGTTATCTATAATAATCTCCGGATTACTAACTCCCTCTGCTTTAATTGCGCCCAAAAAAACATTATAATTCACTGCAAACTGATTAGAATTAACAGCATTTATCAGGTTGATATAAATTTTCTTCCACTCCCCGGTCTTATTAAGTATCACCACGGGAGTTTGAAATTTTTCATTATAAGTATTAACAAATAGCCCAACAGTTACACTATTATTTGTTTTGAAGTTCATTTCAAGGAAAACATCTTCACCGGTTCGCGGCAGCTCGTATGCCTCGCTTGTAAGACATTCAAAGAAAAATCTCAATTCGTCCATGTGAATGATACCCGAATAATTCCCTTCAAAAACATGAATTGGGTCAGAGGTAACATCAACAGAGGTATCACTGCGGGATGACTTAATAAGAGAGGAGTTGTTATCTTCAAAATCTTCAACCCACTTAAACACAGTAAAATCTTTGTATTTAACCTTAGGGAAAATCGCGATTACACTGTCGCCAACAAAATTAACATCTATAGTATATGGTTCATAAAACGGATATTCGCCTCTTACGGTTGAAATCCCATTAATAAGGATACCCGGCTTGATCTTCAGGGTATGAATTCCTTCTTTAAGAACCGGGAAAGTAACAGGTACCTCATAAGCTCCAATGAATTCTTCATCAACATATACCCAAACATCTGTTATATTATGAGATAATGATCCTTCCATAAAAGCTATTTCAGGATTAGAAACCAACTGAACTGAATCAACATGTATGTATGTCGGGATTAAATCACTTTCACTTTTATTGCAAGAAAATAAAATTAATAAGGGTGAAAGAAGAAGTAGAAAAAAACCTTCTTTGAACAGTTTTATAATAAAGTATTTTATTACCATAACCAAAAAAAAATCAACGTACTGTCAAAGTAAATATTGTGATTTTCAAGGGCAAATTTATAAAAATCACAACAACAAAAATTACTAAACTAAATTATTTGGAGCTATCCTGATTTTATCCATGATCTGGTGGGCAATATTCAAAGCTTCATAACCATCAAAGATGGTGATGGATGGGGTTTTGTCTTTGGTAATTGCGTCAGCAAAGCTTTCTAATTCATACTTTATTGCATTATGCGGCTTTACATCAGGTTTCTCAAGTAATATTTCTTTGTAGCCCTTTCCATTCCCCAGATCAATAATCAACGATAACGGGTCAGCGTTAGCAGGATCCACATCCTTTATTCTGACAATCTCCACTTTATGTTCAAGAAAATCAACAGAGATATAAGCATCGCGTTGAAAAAATCTGGACTTCCTCATATTTTTCATTGACATCCTACTCGCAGTCAGATTTGCCACACACCCATTGTCAAATTCAATCCGGGCATTAGCAATGTCAGGAGTATCACTAACAATTGGGACACCACTGGCGCTGATCTTTTTCACTGATGAGTTTACCACACTCAAAACAATATCAATGTCATGGATCATAAGGTCAAGTACAACAGGCACATCTGTCCCTCGTGGATTAAACTGCCCAAGCCTATGGGTTTCAATGAACATCGGCTGGTTGATAACCGGCTCAGCTACCATGAAAGCCGGGTTAAATCGCTCAACATGGCCCACCTGGACTTTTGCATTTGCTTCTTCTGCAATCTTTAGCAACTCACTCGCTTCTTCAGGAGATGCAACAATTGGTTTTTCTATAAATACATGTTTTGATTTCTTTAACGCCGAAGCTGCACACTCAAAATGAGAGACTGTAGGTGTGACGATGTCTACAACATCAACGGAATTTATCAAATCATCAACATTAGCAAAATTCATTATACCAAACTCTGATTTAACCTTCTCAGTGATATTGTAGTCCGGATCATAAAATCCGACAAAGCGGTATTGCTCAATATCACGTATACATTTAATATGGATTTTCCCCAAGTGCCCTGCACCTAAAACGCCTATTTTTAACATATATTTTTTTTTAGCAAAAGTACTTTATTTAGATTGCGAATTTATTACTTTAGCAGGAATTAAAAAAATTGTTTAAACAGATATGATTATTTCTTTGCTGTGATTGATTCATACAAACATAAAGGGCTCAGAAAACAACTTGTTAACGAGATCAGGAGAAAAGGAATCAGTGATGAAGGTGTGCTCAAAGCCATGGAAGCTGTTCCCAGACATTTTTTCTTTGACTCTTCTTTCTTGAAATTTGCGTACGACGACCAGCCATTTCCTATTGGGGCAGGTCAAACAATTTCACAACCTTACACTGTTGCGTATCAAACCGAACTGTTAAACGTAAAAAAAGGCGACAAGGTGTTGGAAATAGGCACAGGATCAGGTTATCAGGCTTGTATTTTGGCATGTATGGGGGCAAAAGTATTCACTATTGAACGAATCAAAAGCTTATACATAAAGGCTAAAGCTCTTCTACCCGAAATGCAATGCAATAGTATTAAAGTATTTTACGGCGATGGGTATAAAGGCCTGCCTACTTATGCTCCCTTCGACAAGATAATTGTTACAGCAGCCGCACCTTTAATCCCTGAAGCATTAGTTGAACAGTTAAAAATTGGTGGTTACCTGGTAATTCCTGTCGGTGGTTCTGGAGGACAAGTGATGAACAGGGTGATCAAAACATCAGGGAGTGATTACGAAATTGAAGGTCACGGCCTTTTTAGGTTTGTTCCTCTTTTGAATGAAAGAGAAGATATATAATTGGGCGATTGTCAATTGTCGATTTTCGATTTTCGAGGTGACGATTTATAAAACAAATTAAACGTCGATAGTTTACAACCGACAACGGAGCGAAGCGACGTCCACCCCTCTAACCTCCTCTTTATTAAGCACCCCCTCTAACTCCTCCGCCAG
>JAGLWB010000166.1 GCA_023133655.1 Bacteroidales bacterium | reverse complement strand
GGTATAAAAGCGAAGTGATTGAATTGAATAAGAAAATCCATGATTTGGAAAATAAGCTTTCTGTGCTTAATCCGGGTGATGAATACCGTGGGCTTAAAATCGGGGTTAAAGCGCAAGAAGTGAGACTCCAACCATTTAATCATTATTTTGTAGCAGCCGGAGCACTTGAAAGCATAGAAGATGCATTTATAAGCCCTGAAGTGAATGGACAAATCATGGAAATTAATGTTATTGAAGGCCAAAAAGTGAAAAAAGGACATTTACTGGCAAGGCTTAATACTAACCTGATTGAAAAGAATATCGAAGAGGTGAAGACACAACTCGGGCTTGCTGAAATAATATATAATAAACAGAAAAAACTTTGGGACCAGAAAATTGGGTCAGAGCGACAATATCTCGAGGCCAAACACAATTATGAAAGTCTGCAAAACAGACTGAACACACTGGATGTACAGTATAATTTGTCGATTATTCATTCCCCCATTAATGGTTTTGTTGAAAACATATTCCTGAAAAAAGGCGAGCTTGCTGTTCCCGGTATGCAGCTTATGCAAATCGTTAACCTCGACAAGCTTTATGTAACAGTTGATCTTTCAGAAGCGTATTTGCCTGTTGTAAAGATAGGAGATACGTTGGATATTTATTTTCCATCATTTCCTGATCTGAAAATGAGCAAGCCTGTTTCGCGGATCGGGCATGTGGTGAATAAGGCAAACAGGACATTTATCGTTCAGGTGAAAATTGATAACCCAGCTAACAAACTTAAGCCTAACCTGCTGGCAAATATCATGATCAATGATTATCATTCGAATGAAAGCATTGTTGTCCCCTCTATTCTGATAAAGGAAGACATGAAAGGATCTTATTTATATGTTGTTGTTGGGAATAGTGATTTCTGGACAGCAAAGAAGAAATATGTAACAGTAGGGGTGTCATATAAAGATATGAGTGAGGTGTTGTCAGGGTTGAACATGGGTGACACAATCATTACGGATGGGTATAATAATGTTACCGATGGCGTGGTGGTAAGGATTGAAAATTGAAAATCGAATTTTGGAAATAATAAATAGAAAATCAAATATGGCTTCTGAAGGAAATAATAATAAAAAAGTTATAAGGTATTTCTGGCTTTCCTCGTGGGCGCTGAATAATAAAAATACGGTTTATTTGATCATTTTGATTGCCATAGCGTTTGGTGTTTTTTCTTATATCACCAGGCCGAAAGAGCTGTTTCCTGAAATTCGAATTCCAATTGTTATGGTCCAGGCCATATATCCCGGGAACCCCCCGGTTGATATGGAGAATTTAATTACACGGCCGTTGGAGAAAGAGATTGAATCGGTAAAAGGCATCAAAGTAATGACTTCTGTTTCGGCACAGGATGCCGCAAGTATATTTATTGAATTCAATACACAGACAGATATTAAAACGGCCCTGCAGGATGTAAAAGATGCAGTTGATAAAGCCAGGGGCGATTTACCCGATAACCTTCTCGACGACCCCCTGGTTGAAGACATTGATCTTTCTGAATTTCCGGTTATCAACGTGAATCTTTCCGGCGACTATAGCATTAATGAATTAAAAGATTACGCTGAGAACCTGAAAGAGGAATTTGAAACAATCATGGAGGTATCTGGCGTAAACATTACAGGAATTACAGAGCGGGAAGTTAAGATTAATCTTGACCCTTTTAAAATGAGCGCCCTGCAGATAAGTTTTTCTGATGTGGAAAATGCAGTATTGTCGGAAAATGTTTCAATATCGGGCGGCGATGTAAAACTGGGAAAGATAAGACGGTCTATTCGAATGATTGGTGAATTTAAAACTGTTCAGGACATAGAAAACATCATTGTAAAAAGCGAAAATGGAGATATTGTGTATCTGTATGATGTGGCTTATGTTGAATATGGTTTTAAAGAACGCGATAGTTATGCCAGGCTTGATTTACAACCAGTGGTTTCGCTTCAGGTGATAAAGAAAAGCGGCGAGAACCTTCTTTCCACCATTTCTCAGGTTGTAGAAATATTAGATGAAGCAAAACAAACCCAGCTTATACCCGGGAACCTTGTTATTACTTTAACCAACGATCAATCGGATATGGTAAAGAAACAGCTGAGTAACCTCGAAAACAGCATTATCATTGGAATTATCTTCGTGGTGGTGGTTTTGTTTCTTTTTCTGGGTACTCGTAATTCCTTGTTTGTTGGCTTTGCCATCCCCATGTCAATTTTCCTTTCATTTATGATTATGGGCATGATGGATTATCGCATTAATATGATTGTTCTGTTTTCGTTGATCCTGGCATTGGGTATGCTTGTGGACAATGCTATTGTAGTAACCGAAAATATTCATCGATTTGTTGATAGGGGATATTCTTTGCTTGAGGCAGCAAGACAAGCTACGGGAGAGGTAGCTATGCCGATTATTTCATCAACAGCAACTACACTTGCTGCTTTTGTCCCGTTGCTTTTCTGGCGAAGTATAATGGGTGAATTTATGTCGTACATGCCTATTACATTAATTATTGTTTTGACCTCTTCACTTTTCATTGCCCTTGTGATCATCCCTGTTATATTCACTGTTTTTTATAAAAAAGGAGCCAATCTTGTTTTGCCCAACCCTAAATCGACACTGATCATTGCTGGTGGGTTAATTATAATTTCCATTGTGTTCTATCTTCTGGGGGTAAACTGGGTTGGAACATTGCTAATGGTCTTTGCCCTGATAGGATTGTTAAATCTTGCATTTCTTTCCAGGCTTGCATTTTGGTTTCAAAGGGTAGGACTTGTTTGGATGGAGAACACCTATTTGAAATTTATTCAGTTTGCGCTAAAAAAGAAGAACCCATATGTGTTTATTGTTGGTACTTTTCTGCTGATGATTGTTACACTGGGGTTTTATTTTTCAAGTAATCCTAAAATTGAATTTTTTCCATCTTCTGATCCCAAGCGCATCAATGTACTTGCTGAAATGCCAATCAGTACAGATATTGAAGTAAGCGATTCGATCATGCATGTATTTGAAGAAAAAGTGTTCCGGTTGTTAGAACCCAATATGGATATGGTTAAATCGGTATTAACTATTACTGGCCAGGGTGCCGTTGGAGAGAATGAAGGCTTTTCCGGACGAGGAGGTGGAAGCAATAAAGGGTTGATTACCATTAACTTTGTTGATTTTGAAGATCGTCGGGGTGTAAGCACCCTGACGATTATGGACCTGATTGCAGATAGCCTTGTAGGCTTATATCCAGGCATTTCTATTTCTGTTGACAAACAGAATGAAGGGCCTCCAACGGGCAAACCCATTAATCTGGAAATAAGTGGTCATGATTTCAGAACCTTGCTAAACCTGACCGATACGATTCGTTCGATTTTCAATAAGGCAAACATTCCGGGGATTGAAGAATTGCAGATTGACCTTGACCTTGACAAGCCTGAGTTGCTGGTTAATATTGACCGTGAGAAGGCAAGACGTTACGGTCTTTCAAGTGGGCAAATCGGTGATGCTATCCGTACAGCACTTTTTGGAAAGGAGATATCTGATTTTAAAGTTGGTGAAGATGAATACAAAATCAGGATGAAGTTAGATGATAAGTATCGGTATAATGTTTCTGACCTGATCAACCAACGAATCACTTTTCGAAGCCAGTCAACGGGGAAGATCCTTCAGGTTCCCATTTCTGCTGTTGCCGACTTCTCCTACAGCTCTACATTCGGTGCCATTACCAGGATTGACCGAAAACGGGTTATCACAATCTATTCAAATGTATTGCAGGGATATAACGCAAATGAAATCAATACACATTTAAAGAACATGATGGCAGGGTTTGAAATGCCGGCAGGTTATAAATACAAGTTTACCGGCGAGCAGGAAGAGCAGGCCGAATCGATGGCATTTCTTTCACAGGCTTTACTCATTGCTTTATCCCTGATAATGATAATCCTGGTTTCTCAGTTCAATTCATTTGTTAAACCAGTTATTATTATGTTTAGCGTTATATTGAGCACCATTGGTGTTTTTGGGGGACTGGCTACATTTAAGATGGATTTTATTGTGATTATGACTGGTATTGGAATTGTTTCACTCGCTGGCGTGGTAGTAAACAATGCTATTGTTCTTATTGATTACATTGGCTTATTAAAACAGCGAAAGAAAAAAGAGCTGGGCTTGTCTGAAGATGATATTTTACCGATGGGTGAGGCAAAACAGTGTATTGTTGATGCGGGTAAAATAAGGTTGCGCCCTGTGTTACTAACAGCTATTACCACCATTTTAGGTTTGTTACCACTTGCCTCTGGATTGAATATCGATTTTGTTTCTTTCCTGGATAATTTTCACCCACATATTTATTTTGGTGGCGATAATGCAGTTTTTTGGGGTCCTATGAGCTGGACGGTTATTTTCGGGTTAAGTTTTGCCACCTTCTTAACCTTGGTAATCGTTCCTTCTATGTACCACGTGCTTTATCTGGGCAAGATTTGGTTGAAAGGGATATCATCCCCTGAAAAGGGATGACATCCCTTTTCTTGGTTCTTGAATTTAAAATATATATTTTTGCCGCGAATTGTTAAAAGAATAACAAACATTAAAAATTAATAATATGAAAAAGATATTGGTTGTCGGATCGGTCGGACAGATTGGTTCAGAGCTTACCATGCGTTTGCGTGAGGTTTATGGTTCAGATAACGTTGTTGCTGGTTTTCGCAAGACTCAACCCAGTGAAGAGCTGGCTAATTCAGGCCCACTTGAAAGGGTTGATGCAACAGACGTGCCTCGTTTGACAGAGGTAGTTAAAAAATATAATATTGACACTATTTTCAATTTAGCAGCTCTTCTCTCTGCCGTAGCTGAAGAGAAACCCCAGGCAGCCTGGAATGTTGGAGTTAATGGTCATTATAATGTATTGGAGATAGCCAGGGAATTTGGTTGTGCCGTGTTTTTTCCGAGTTCAATAGGTGCTTTTGGCCCAACCACTCCACTGGATGATACGCCACAGGATACCATCCAACGGCCAGCAACTATGTATGGTGTGACCAAGGTTACGGGGGAATTATTAAGTGATTATTATTTTAAGAGGTTTGGTGTTGATACACGAGGTTTGCGCTACCCGGGAATTATTTCTAATGTTACACTTCCCGGCGGTGGCACCACTGATTATGCTGTAGAGATTTTCTATGCGGCTGTAAAAGGTGAAAAGTTCACTTGTCCTTTAAAGGCGGGGACTTTTTTGGATATGATGTACATGCCCGATGCGTTGGATGCTGCTCTTGATTTGATGGAAGCAGACCCCTCGAAGTTGAAGCATCGTAATGCATTTAACGTGAGTGCAATGAGTTTCGATCCTGAAATTATTTTCAATACAATCAAGAAACGCGTTCCTACTTTAGAAATGGAATATGATATTGACCCGGTACGACAGGGTATTGCCGAAACATGGCCAAATAATATGGATGATTCTGCCGCTCGTGAAGAATGGGGTTGGGACCCCAAATTCACCCTTGAGGTCATGACCGATGACATGCTCAAGGTGATTGGCGAGAAGTATGCGAAAGGACTGTTATAAAAAAAAGAGCCCCAAGGCTCTTTTTTGATTGTCGATCCGCCTGAGGCGGACGTCGCTTCGCTCCGTTGTCGCTTTGTTTTTTAATAATTAAAAATTTCTTCCAGGGTAAGTTCTTGAACAAAGCCTATTTCTTTTAAAACATTAAAATCCAGGTCATTTTTGTTTCCCATGATCAGGTAGGTGTATTTTTTTCCTTTGATGTGATCATTAAAGAAGGCTGCCATTTCATCCAGGGTCATTGTTTGAGCCAGATCATATACATCTTTTCGAATATCATAATCAATTCCCCTATCCATGTTCGACATATAAGTCCAGAAGATATTGGATTTAATGATGCGTTCGGTATTGATTTTTTTGATTGTAGACTCTTTTGCAAGTTCAAATTGCTTTTCTGCCTTTGGCATATCGTTCATCAGGGAAAGCATGGCCTCCGTGGCATCATTAAGTTTATCGGCCTGGGTACCGACAAAGGCATAGATAAAGTTGTGCTTGTCTGGTTTTCTGGCGACGGCATAAGCGGCAAATGCAGAATACGCTAAGCCCCTGGCTTCTCTTATCTCTTGAAAAACAATAGAGGAAAGCCCTCCGCCAAAGTATTCGCCAAATAACCTGGAAGGAGGAATAAGGTCTTTATTAAAAAGCTGATCTTTTGACAAGAAGATGATATTGGCCTGTGTCATATCGTAATTGACAAAATAAACTTTATTTTTATCAAAATCCAGCACAACGTATTTTGTTGGTTCCGGGTACTCTTTAAGTTTACCTGCAATAACATGGTGTT
Source organism: Bacteroidales bacterium (assembly GCA_023133655.1). Taxonomy (GTDB): domain Bacteria; phylum Bacteroidota; class Bacteroidia; order Bacteroidales; family JAGONC01; genus JAGLWB01. The sequence goes on along the minus strand of JAGLWB010000166.1, from coordinate 11,637 downwards.
TTTGGATCATTTCCCGGGTATTTGCCATATCATTTTTCCCATAATAAAAGATTTTATGTTTGTATGAATAGATTTCTTTTAAAAGGTCGGTGAGTACCAGGGGGGCCAGGCTTACAAGTTCATCTTCCGAAAGAATATCAGTAAATGGTGAGACCGGGCCATATTTGCCATAATTAAACATAGCACTCCAAAGAATGGAATTTTTATTCTGCTTACTATCGGCCCGTTTCTTTAAAATACCCTTCACATATTCATCATACGCTTCCTGATCGGGTTGAACACTGGAAAGCACATGCTCCAACAGTTCCATCCCTTTTTCGAATGATTTTTGAAGGCCGGAGATGTAGACGTACGATCTTTCGTCCCCGGTACTTACACCCATACTGATTCCCAGCTTAAAGAATTCCTGTTGCAATTCAGCAGCCGTGAACTTTTCCGTTCCCAGGTAGGTTAAATAATTTACAGCGATCGGTAAGTTTAGGTTATGATTTTTACCCATATCGATGATATAGATCAGGGAAAAAAGCTCATTGGATTCATTTTTCAGGTAATAGAATTTAACACCATCGGCGATATCATCTTTTGATATCGCTGTTTCAAAATCTACAAATACCGGGCTTACGCTTTCTGATTCAATAGTTGCAAACTCCTTAAAGAAATCAGATTGGTATTCCCTGTTAACAGGTATTGGTGTGATGGGTGGTTTTTCTACTTTGTCAATCTCATCTTTGGCCCCAATCCTTTTATAAACAACCACATAATTATCTTTGTAGTGGTTGTTAGCGAAGTTGACCAATTCTTCTTTGGTGATTTTTTCCAGTTCATCAATAAAACTTAATTGGTCTTTTCTGCTGATACCATTAATAAATTCGCTTAAAAGGGTAAATGCTCTTGCTCCATTGCTTTCTTGCCTGCGTATCTCTGAAAGACGCATGTCGTTGATAACAGCTTCCAGCATCCAGTCGTCAAACTCCCCCTTTTTAACTTTGTCAATTTCTGCAAGTAGTAAGTCTTTAATATCTTCCAATGTTTGTCCTTCGCGGGGATTGCCATAAAAAATATGCATTCCGTAATCTTTCATAAAGTTTGGATAAGCCCCGGCTCTTAATACTTTTTGTTGTTGGTTTAAGTCGAGATCGATCAAACCGGCCTGGCTGTTACTCAGTATCAAGTCGATAAGGGTAACATATTTTTTATCTTCCGATCCGGCACCGTCAAAACGGAAGGCAAGGTGCATAAATTCGGCATCAGGCCCAAAGAGTTCTTCAACAATAGGCTCAGTAATTGGATCTTCTACTGGTTGAATGATTTCAGGAAGTGGTTTATATTCTTTATTCCCGAAATAGTTGTCAACCATCATAATGGTTTCCTCCATATCAAAATCTCCGGCCAGGATAATTCCCATGTTATTAGGAACATAGAAGGTTTTGTAGAAGTTATAAATATTGTTTAAAGAAGGGTTTTTTATGTGTTCAGGGAGTCCAATTACATCACGTCCATAGGGATGTTTTTTAAAAAGTGCTTTCATCAGGACTTCCCGGGCTCTGCTTCGGTCCATATCATTGTACATATTATATTCTTCGTAAACTGTTTCAAGTTCGGTATGAAACAGACGGAGGACAACATCACCAAAACGTTCACTCTCCAGCATCATCCACTTATCCAGTTCGTTGGATGGTATATCGTTAATGTAAACGGTCAGGTCGTAAGAGGTACCGGCGTTGGTTCTTTTGGCGCCAAGGCTGGAGACCATTTTGTCGTATTCATTGGTTGCAACATAACCTGCAGCCAGAAATGATATGCTATCAATTTTTTTATAGATAGCTGTTTTTTCGTCAGGGTCCTGTGTGTTAAGATGTTCTTCAAAGAGTTCGGAGATTTTATCTAACAGCGGCTTTTCTTCTTCCCAGTTGGTAGAAGCAATTTTTTGTGTGCCTTTGAACATTAAATGTTCGAAATAATGGGCCAGGCCGGTTGTTTCAATGGGGTCGGAAGTTGACCCGGATCTGACACCAATCAAGGTTTGAATGCGCGGTTCGTCTTTGTTTATGGTTAAATAAACTTTTAAGCCATTATCGAGTGTATAAAGGCGTGTTTTTAAAGGGTCGTTCGAAACGCTCTCATAAGTATAACCATTTGTATCGGTTTTGGTAACAACTTGATACTTTTCCTGTGTACAGGAAAACATCGCTAATACGATGATAAGTAGCGGAAGAAATTTCAGGTTTTTCATTTTGTTTTTGTTTAATGAGTTAAGATACGTATTTTTTTTTGAAATAAAAACCAAATGTAAGAAAAAAAATGTAATAGCCCCATATGAATGGATATCTGTGTATAGGATGGGCAACTATAATTTATTTTTTAAACCCGGAGGGTTTACATGTTTATAGAAAACAGGATGCTAAAGATTGTATACGACCCCGGCCGGGGTCGTATTTTTCCCACCATTTTGTTCTCTATAAACATGCGATGCCTCCGGCATCTGGATTTTTTCGTTATTTCATTTTCTGTTTAAGCATTAATTTTTGGATATTGAAATTTTAATTTGGATTCCAAAACACGAATCAGGTCGTCTTTATTCATCAATCCAATCAAACAAATATTCGTTTTTAAATGCAACATTGAATCTTTTTAAAAAATCGATATATTCTTCTTTGAATGTTTTCTTTATATGGTGTTTTTTTTGATTCACGATGTAGAAAATGACATTATTCAATTGGGAATGGCTATATGAGAAAGCACCAAACCCTTCCTGCCATTCGAATTTAAACCTGGTGAGTTTTTTTTCTTTTATAAAGCTGTTAGATGATTTTTTTATCTCCCTTACCAGATCGGAAAGACAACAGGTTGGCCGCATTCCAATTAAAAAATAAATATGGTTTTTTGTTCCATTGATGGCCAGCATCTTCTGTCCTTTATTTTGAACAATTCCGCTGATGTATTTATACAGTTCTTCTTCCCATTCGGGTTGGATAAGGGCATTTCGGTTTTTTACAGCAAAAACCGTTTGGATGTAAATTTGCGTATAAGTGTTTGACATAATTTGTTTTTTAAACCCGGAGGGTTTACATGTTTATAGAAAACAGGATGCTAAAGATTGTATACGACCCCGGCCGGGGTCGTATTTTTCCCGCCATTGTATTTTCTATAAACATATGATGCCTCCGGCAAATTCGTCGGGCACCTATAGTTGTCCGACGAAAAATTTCAAACCTTCAACTTTTCCCCTTCCGATTTTGCAATAACCGCTGCCCCGCAGCTGTCGCTCCAAACATTGATGGCAGTCCGGAACATGTCAAGTATCCGGTCAACAGCGATGATCAGGCCCACGCCTTCAAGCGGTAACCCCACTGCCGTTAAAATGATCGTTATCATGATGAGGCCCGCCATGGGAATACCGGCAGCACCAATAGATGCCAGCAGAGCAGTGACCACAATGGTAAACTGTTCCAGCAAACCCAGCTCAACGCCATAAGCCTGTGCAATAAAAATAGCTGCCACACATTCGTAAAGTGCAGTTCCATCCATATTAATGGTTGCTCCGAGAGGCAACGTGAAGCTGGTAATCTTATTTGAAACGCCTCCATTGTGTTCTACAGCCTCCATGGTTAATGGCAGGGTAGCATTGGAAGAAGAGGTAGAAAAAGCTGTTAAAAGAGGCGTGCTTACTGCCTTAAAATATTTAAATGGGTTGATCCTTCCAATAAATCTTAGAATAACTGGTAAGGTTATAAAGGCATGGATGAAGAGAGCCAATACAACAACCCCCATATACATTCCCATCCTCATTAGCAAATTAATAAGATCTTCCTGCTCAGAGACAACCTTAGCAACAATTCCAAATATTCCCAATGGGGTGAATTTGATAATAAAGAGGGTGATCTTCATCATTATTTCAAAGAAAGAATTAAAAAATTCTTTCATAATATGGCTGTGCTTTGGCTTCACCTGAGTGATGAAGAAGCCAAAAACGATTGCAAAAAAGATTACAGAAAGCATCCGGTTTTCAACAAATGCCTGGAAGATATTTGTTGGTATAATGTTTTTTAATGTTTCCCAGATGGGTTCCTTCGAGCCACTCAAACCCTCTACGGCCTGGCTCAGGCCAAGGTCGGCACCAATACCGGGCTGAAAAACATTAACCAGAACAAGGCCTGTTAGAATGGCGATGGTACTGGTCATGATATAATAAAAGAAGGTTTTCAGACCAAGCCTTCCCAGGTTTTCTGCCGACCCGATATTAGCCACTCCCGAAATAATAGAGCTGAGGATCAACGGAATGATTATCATTCGGAGTGCCCGAAGAAAGATGTCGCCCATCCATGCAACATAAATAACTTCATCTTTTAAAAAAATGCCATAATAAACAGCCAATATCATGGCGATCAATATCTGCCAGTGTAATTTAATTTCCTTCATAGATTTGATTTATGATTAATTTAACTATGTTGATTGCACAATGAATAATTCAGGCTAAAATATGAATTTCTACAAACATTACCTTTATTAACTTGAAATAATCGGGTTTAGCCATGAATTCGCGGCTGAGTCGATTATTTTTAGTATTTTTAACTGATTTTTTATCATACTAAATTCAATGACTGATGAAATTTAAATTTATTATTTCGTTTATTCTTCTCATTCCGTTTTTCCTGTCTGCTCAGCATACCAATGTGCTGATCGACAATAATGGTGCACCGGAAGAGCCTTCTATCTATGTTGATCCCGACAACACAGATCACCTTATTGCCGGAAGCAACATTAACAATTATTATTATTCATACGATGGTGGATATACCTGGGATGAAGGAACATTAGTATCGGCCCCATATGGCGTTTGGGGCGATCCCTGTGTCATTATCGATACTTCCGGACATTTTTATTTTTTCCATCTTTCCTCACCTGCTTCCGGTAATTGGATTGACCGGATTGTTTGCCAGAAATCGACAGATCTTGGACTAACCTGGAACGAAGGGTCCTACATGGGACTCAATGGTTCAAAAGCCCAGGACAAGGAGTGGGCGGTTGTTGACAGGAACAATAACAATATCTATGTTACCTGGACACAATTCGACGATTATGGAAGCTCCAGTCCCAATGATAGCAGCATCATTCGTTTTTCCAGCTCAACAGATGGCGGGCAGACCTGGAGCGAAGCTGTAAGGCTTAGCGAAGTTGCAGGCAACTGCATCGATGATGATAATACCGTTGAAGGTGCCGTTCCAACAGTTGGCCCCAATGGTGAAATATATGTTTCCTGGGCAGGCCCGGCAGGCATTGTTTTTGATAAATCGCCCGATCAGGGAAATACCTGGCTTGACAACGATATTTTTGTTTCTGATATGCCCGGTGGATGGGCCATTAATATCCCCGGGATCATGCGATGTAACGGTATGCCGGTTACTTCCTGTGATATCAGTGGCGGGTCTTATCACGGAACCATTTATATCAACTGGTCAGATCAACGTAATGGCGAAGATGATACCGACATCTGGCTGACAAAATCAACCGATGCAGGAGAAACCTGGTCTGAACCAAAAAGGGTAAATGATGATGTACCTGGCAAGCAACAATTTTTTACCTGGATGGATATTGATCAAACCAACGGATATATTTATTTTGTGTTTTATGATCGAAGAAATTATGACGACAACCTGACAGATGTGTATATGGCTGTTTCTAAAGATGGGGGCGAAACATTTGTAAATTTTAAAGTGAGTGAAACACCTTTTTTACCTATAAGTAGTATTTTCTTTGGTGATTATAATAACATTTCTGTATACAATGGGGTGATAAGACCAATGTGGACTCGCCTGCATAATGGGAATTTAAGTGTTTGGACCGCCATTGTGAACCTGGAAATTGTTGGGATGGAAGAAGAAATTGCTGACAAAACTCCTTTTAGCCTGAACCAAAACTATCCAAATCCGTTTACAGGAACAACCTATTTTTCTTTTAAGTTGTATCAGCTTTCAAGGGTCAGTTTAAAAATTTATGACATTTATGGTCGTGAAATAGCAACATTGATTGACAATATGTTTATGGACAGCGGGAAATATGTAAAACAGTTTGACCCCATTCAATATAATCTTTCTCCTGGCGTTTACTATTTTTCTTTAACTGGAGATAATCAGAATATGCAGAAAAAGATGCTTTACTTGAAATAACCAAACAATAATTTCTTAGTTTTGCTGTAATATATAGCCATAGTTTGCATTTATGAAAAAAGCAGTTAAAAAACAAATAATCAATATTGACCCTGTTTATAAGTCCATAATGGAGGCTGTCAGAGTGTTGGCCAACACCAGGGGGTTCAAAAAATTTGCCATTGAAAATGTATGTCAGAAGGCCGGGATTAATCAGGAAACCTTTTATAAATATATTGATGATGAGAATGATATGGTTTCAAAGGTGCTTGAGTTTGAAAGAGAAAGCTTTAAGGTTATTTTTGCTGAATATGATTTCGAAGGAATTAATGCTATCGATATCTTACTTACTGTTAGTAAGGAGATGAGCAGAAATTATAAAAACATCAACCCCTCAATATCCTTTGGACTTAAAACATATTACCCGGATCTTTACCAGGAGCATGTTCAAAAACGGATTGATTTTATTTTTATGAAGATAAAGATCAATATCGAAAAAGGAATTAATCAGGGTATGTACCGGGAAGATTTGAGCGTAGAATTGGTTGCTCGTTTATATATCAGCCGTTTAATTGATATTCACAACCCGGATTTCTTTCCCCCCGACCGGTTTTCATTCCCCATGGTTTTTGAAGTGATGTTTGATAGTTTCGTTCGAAGCATTGCAAAACCAGAAGGGATCACCTATTTTGAGGAGAAAATCAAAACAGTTGATTTCGATCTAAACAGTTAGAAGAATATAATGATATACGATATCCGATTAACGATATGCGATATTCGAATTTTCACCCCCCCTCCTTTCCCCACATTGACCCGTCATCCCAGGCTTGACCTGGGATCTGATTATTAACCCAACACTGATTATTTTTGTAAACTACCCCGGAATTCAATTATCAAAAATATTAAATTTATTACCAATTCCCCCCCCCCCGTTACCATTAATTTTGCTGAAATTTATTTTTGTTTTGGGTGCCGCTTTTTGGAAAACCCGGCACCCTTATTTATGGATCGTCATGATATCATTTATTTTCTGCTGTTATTCGCTTACCGTATTTTAAGTACAATTTCTTTTAATTTCTGGTTAATATATTTAGTAATCAAAATATATCTTACCTTTATAATTATAAATTATTAAGTTTTGAAAAAATTAAAACGACTCCTATTTTTCCTGTTGTTTGTAACCACATATACACACGCACAGTGGGAAGTTCAATTAGACCTCCAAAACTTTACTTACTTAGACCGCATATTTTTTCTGGATGAAAACTATGGTTGGGCAAACGGTGGAGCAACAATAGGATCAGCAAGCCCATATTTTTACACAACTGATGGTGGTGAAAACTGGTATTTATGTGATGATTGGATGGATCGTATGGGCACCGACATAGTTTTTGTAAACCCCGACACCGGCTTTATTGCCGCCTCCAACGGCATTATACGCAAAACCGTAAACGGCGGACAAACATGGACAGACATACAAACGCCCGCAACACAAGATGTTATGCGGCTGTTTTTTGTTGATGAAAATAACGGGTGGGCTACGCTCAATAACTTTACTGATAGTTCACAAATAGTTCATACAATAGATGGAGGCAATACCTGGTATCTTCAACAAGTTTTTGAAATTAATACAAGTAGTATTCTTCCAATTTATTTTCTCAATGATAGCATTGGTTATGGGGGAGGGGGGTATTACGATATTGAAAATGGTGACAGTTATAGCAGTATAGTAAAAACTCAGAACAAAGGAGAAACATGGGAAATTATTTATCTGTCTCAAAACACATTCTACTCGATAGATGATATTTTTTTTAGAGATACATTAATAGGTTGGGCAGTTGGACAAAAGAGCTCAATAAATACCTATTTGATTTTACACACAGAAGATGGCGGCGAAACCTGGCAGGAACAGTCAATCGCAGGTACACTTGAGCCAAGCAGAATAAATTGTGTTTATTTTGTAAACGATACAACAGGATGGATAGGTGTTGGAGAAGTTTTTTTGGGCATTAGCAATTACGGAGCCATTTATTTTACCAATGACAGTGGCGAAAACTGGCAACTGCAACAAGAATTTAATATGGCAGTCCTTGACATTCAAATGCTCAACCAGGATACAGGCTGGGCTGTTGGTTGTGATTTTATTTACCATACTACCAACGGCGACACAATAATTATAACTGGCATAGAAGAAAAAATAGATGAAAATGATTTATTACAAATCACCCCAAACCCCACAAACGGTGTTTTTACCATAATATACAATTATCATTCGCCTGAGGCGGACATTTATCAATTAACAATAACGGACATCACAGGAAAAACAATTCTAAATTCCACAAGGAGACAAGCCCCCGTGCAAATCGACATTTCCAGCCACCCAGCAGGCATTTATTTCCTTACAATTCAATTTCAAAAAAATAATAAATTCAATTTTTTCACACAAAAAATTGTCAAATTGTAAATAAAAATGCCATTTTTTCAGTTATTTCGTACCTAACGGCACTGGATATCGACAACGAAATTTATTATCTACCAATATGTAGTCCCTCCGGGACTTTCAAAAGACAATCCTGCCTAAAAAATCAAAAACGACATCTAATTACATCTTCTGTTTTCTGCATTCCGCCCCCACCGTCACCATTAATTCGCATATCGTTCCGCCTCAGGCGGATCGTTATTCGGATATCTTCAGAGTATCTTCATCCCAGGTTATTTTGAATTTGCTTCCTTTGATCTTTTTAGTGGCCTTTTTATTTATGGAAGTATCAGGTAAGGTTGTGTCGTTTTCCCATTCAATGATGAATTGGCCCTGTTCCTGTTTTTTGATAAGCTCTTCTTCTTGTTCACCCAGAAGCTTTTCTAACGAGTCTTTTACCATCCAGGGAAATTCTTTTTCAATGGCTGACCTGATTTCCGTCTTTTCTTTTTTAAAATCACGAGATATTTTTTCTTTCGCCTGGCGTGTATCGTACTTAATTACCGGATCGTCAACACTCCCTGAAAGGGAAAGAAAAACCCTCATCCCTTCATGGCCATCCTCTTCAATAAAATAATGCAGATCGTCATGTTGTTGATTTTTTACTTTCTTCGACAGGATCTCCGACAGGAGAAGGTTAAAATGATAATCGATCATGTTATCGAATGTATGTGTACCGAAAGCACTGAGATTTAATGAACTGGAATTGATCTCCATTTCCGGAATAATAATTTTTTCATCACGGATCTCAATGTTATTCTGAAGCCTGGAAAATTGAATATATGATAAATCATCAAATCTTAAAAATGAAGACAATCGCTTCAGGGGAGAATAATTAATCAGCTCTCCTGATTCAATTGTTATATTTGCCCTGGCCTTGATAGAGCTTAAATCGGTTGATAGATTGTTGTTAAAATCCGAGAAATAATCAATATGTGCATTTACTTTTCCATTTATGTTTCTATCAACAAGGCTTGTCTGTCCAAAATTTTCAAATTGATAAAAGAGTGTTCGGATATTAACATTTTTTAAGTCACTGCTGCACGACAGCAGGAATCTGTTTTTCTGTTCTTTTATTTTAGCCTTTCCAACCACTTCACCTTCCATTGCACGAAAGGATAAATTATCAATATGCAGTATTTTATCATTTAACGTTACATTTCCGGTTATTTCGGAAGCGTTGAACTTCTTAAAAGTGAAATTTTTAATTTTCAGGGTTAGGTCGAAAGCAATCTGATCGGGGAAATGCAACCTGTAAATACTATCTTTTCCGTGGGTTTGATATAAGAGAAGTGAATTTAAATTCAGATTATTGGAGGTAAAGTCAGCATCTACCAATAGTTTTTGGTCCGGAAGCATTATGAAAGCCAGCATATTTCTGAAATAACCATTGATTTTGAAATCACTGCCTGAAATATCACCGGTTAATGTGTTCACCAGCAAATCGTTGTTGCTGAAATTGAAAGAACCGTTTACGTTTCGAAATATATGCGGACTCTGTTTTATTTGCAAGTTGGCATTTGTTAATTTTACCGTTCCCGATGTATGGCTGTTGACAAAATCCCATGGGGTTAATTGGTTAATGTTATTTATTTTTCCATTAAATATAATATCCAGATCAAGCTTCCCGTTCATAGATGCTATTGTATCAATAGTTAGAAAACGGTGTAAATAGTTTAAGTCCAGTTCAGCCCGGGCATCAAGTTCTATTAAAGGACTTTCAAAGCCAGTTATGGCCCCTTTACCCTGGATTTTCCCATCCATTAGTGTGGCTGAAAAATTGTCAATAATTAATTTATTAATATTTTTTTTGACAGAAGTTTTATTAATAAAAGAGCCGGATAAATTAACATTGTCAATTGCGATAGCAGGCTTTTTTCGGGCGAGTGTTCCGTTTTCAAGGTTAAAGTTAATTGTTACGGTTGGCTGATCCTCCTCCCCAATCAATCCGTGTATGGTAGTTTTAAAGTTGATTATTCCACGCCCCTCATAGTCATTAAGGTATTTTTTATATTTAACGGGCAGGGCCGAAAGATAATAACTCAATGCTGATTTTTGACCTGTGATATCCAGATGGAGCTCTTTCAGGTTATCCCCCTTTTCCCGCAGGTTACCGGAAACATTAAAAACCAACTTATCTGTTTTGATCTCTCCATTTTTAATAGTGTAATTTTTTTTCACACGGTCAACATCGAACGTTAATTTAATTTTAAGTTGTCTGTTTTTTAGGTATTCAACTGCTCCTGTTTTAACCATGTTAACATAATTATCCCCTTCTAAATGAAGCGTAAAGGCCTCATCGGAGAATTGGCCGGAAAGCTGATTGCTTTTCGAGAGAAATGAATAGAATTCACCTGTCAGCTGGTTGTGGTAAGAAACAGTTACATTTTTTAGAATGACTTTTTCAAGATCAAGATTAAAAGAGGGGTTATCATCGATCCCTGCGGGTGTTTCCCAGATATGAAAGTTGTCAACACCATCTTTGTTGATCCATAAATTGAGGTGTGCATCTTTAATCAGTACTTTATTTAGATAGTATTTTTGATTAATGATATCCAGTATATTAAATAATACGGAAACCGTTTTTGCTTGTAGTAATTGGTCATTTTTCCTTTTCGATGCAGGGTTTCCAATATCAACCAGGTTAAAAATAATGGATATATGAGGGAAGTCATGTATGAAGGAGATTTGTATTTCATCAACATGAACTTCGGCTGTTAAATATTGATTGATCTCCCCAACAATGGTTTCTTTTAGATCATTTCGATAATAGAAAAAAAGAACAGTTCCCACAATTGTTATAGCAAGGAAAAAACAGAGGAAGATTTTTAAGAAACGAACAATAAACCGGATCATACCATTTTCTGGCAAAAAGTGCAACATTCAATTTTCAAAATTAAAACGAATAATCACTTAAAATGTTATTTGTGTACTGTGATTGGCATTTTATCTTATGAAAGCAGCTGACGATAAAATAGATCATTCTTTAAAGGCATAATGTATTAATTTTGT
>JAGLWB010000165.1 GCA_023133655.1 Bacteroidales bacterium | reverse complement strand
TGTGATAACCAGTGACTGGCTTTTGGCAGGTTGGTTGTATTCGCGTTTTAACCCCCCTGACTGGGAAAAAACAATAGAAGTTGTGAAAATAACGATTAAAACCGGTAAAGAAATTTTTAAAAAATTTTTCATCTTTAATATTTTTTTTGATTTGAGGATGTAAATGTAGAAAACTATTTAATGTCAAGCTAAAAACAGATGGTTCTTTTATTCAAAAAAATAGGGTTAAATATTATTTTGATGTCCGGGTGTAAATTTAAATAAAAATATATTTATCACATCTTTGAGGCTCTCTGTGGCTTCTTCGTGTAACTTTGTGAAATAGCTATAACACAGAGATCCACAGAGACCCCGAAAGCTTTCGGGGCAAAGTTTCACAAAGAAAAAAGTATTAAATCATTAATTCGTTACATCGTGCAATCGTACAATTTTCTTCAATGATGATACTTTTCATTTCTCAAAATAGTAAACGCTCTGTATAATTGCTCGATAAAAAGAAGCCGTATCATCTGGTGTGAAAATGTCATCTTAGATAAAGATATAACACTGTTGGCCTTTTCATAGATCTTTTCATGAAAACCAAATGGCCCGCCAATGACAAAAAGGAGATTTTCGATACCTGTATTTAGTCTCCCCTGGATGAACGAGGCAAATTCCTCAGAGGAATATTGTTTTCCTTTTTCATCAAGTAATATAACATGATCATCCGGCTTGATCTGTTTTAAGATCAGCTCAGCTTCTGCCAGTTTATGCATCTTAATGGATAGATTTTTACTTGATTTGATGGCAGGAATAATATTTACTTCCACGGGAATGTAATGCTTTAATCTATTTTCAAATAAATCCAGTTCCTTCTTCAAATAGTCTTTCTCGGTTTTGCCTATCAATAAAATAGTAATTTTCATACGTATACTCTTTCATTTATATTTCATCAGTCTTTTTATTAATCCCGCCAATAGTCATTTATCATTATATTATTTATCTTTTATCTTGTTATCTTGTTATCTTTTATCCTATTATCATTTATCTTATTATTTTTGTTCTAAAGTTAGATATTTCTTTTTAAAAACATCATTTTTGGTTTAGTATTTGTAACGAGATTAATAAATAATATATTATTATGAAAACAACTCCAATTATATTTTTGATCTCATTTATTCTTTTATCGGGTTTTGCCTATTCCGTTCCCCAATCAGTCACTAAAGAGATAACAGCGGCTATTCGAGCGGCTGATGATGAAAAATTAGCCACTTATTTGAATAATACAGTGGATCTTACATTACCGAATAATGAAGGGACTTACAGTAAAAACCAAGCCCAATTGATCATAAAAGATTTTTTCTCGAAAACGCCCCCAGAGTCTTTTAAAATAGATCATGAAGGGTCGTCAAACAACGGATCACTCTATTTAATAGGCACTTATAAAGCAACCGGAAAGACGTACAGGGTTTATATTTTAATCAAAAAAATTTCAGATAAATACCTTATTCAGCAATTGCAGTTTGAAGCTGATTAGTGTTTTTATTATTAACGAATTTTTGCAATTATCAAATGACCATTGATTATCTAATAGAGCTTGCCATACGAGAGGATCTTGGAGATGGTGACCATACCAGCCTGGCAACAGGTCCGGCTTCAGCAAAAGGAAAAGCACAGCTCTTGCTAAAAGAGAAAGGCATATTAGCTGGTATGGATATTGCTAACAGCGTGTTTAAGAAAATAGATAGAGATACCATCTTTCAGCCTTTCAAAAAGGACGGTTCCCTTGTAAGAAATGGTGAAGTTGCTTTTGAAGTGGAAGGAAAAATCATCTCCTTGCTGGCTGCCGAACGCCTGGTATTAAATTTTATGCAACGAATGAGCGGCATAGCAACCTATACCAATATACTTGTTCGCAAGCTGGAAGGATTAAACACCAAACTACTCGACACCAGGAAGACAACACCTTTGCTTCGCGAAGTTGAAAAACAGGCTGTAAGGATCGGTGGAGGATATAATCATCGTTTTGGGCTTTTCGATATGATCATGATCAAGGATAATCATATTGACTTTGCAGGAGGTATTCGACAGGCAATTGATGCTACCACAATTTATCTTAAAAAAACGAATAAAGACCTGAAAATTGAGATTGAAGTTAGGAATTTCAGGGAATTATCAGAAGTCCTTGAAACCGGAGGTATAAACCGGATCATGCTTGATAATTTTTCGCCCCATGACCTAAAAAAGGCATTAGAATTAATAAATGGAAAATTTGAAACTGAAGCTTCAGGTGGAATCACACTTGAAAACATAAGATCCTATGCTGAAACAGGTGTTGATTATATTTCCGTAGGTGCGTTGACGCATCAGATTAAAAGCCTGGATATGAGTTTGAAAGCAGTATAAATCACGTGATACGAAACAGGAAGTACAAAACTAATACTATGGTTGAACAGATAAAAAAAATTGTG
>JAGLWB010000164.1 GCA_023133655.1 Bacteroidales bacterium | reverse complement strand
CAGTTATTGGAGGTTCACAAATTGTTTACGGAGCTGAAGTTATTGGTATTGAAAAAATTAAGAATGGTTACCATGTTGACATGATTGATGCTGATAAACAAAAATTTAATTTCTCTACAAAAATGATCGTTAATGCTGCAGGACTTGAAGCTGGTAAAATTGCCGGATACCTGGGAATTAGTGATCCTGATTACAGGGTATATTTCTGGAAAGGCGAATATTTTGGAGTGGGAAATGGTAAGAATAAATATGTAAGCAGGTTGGTATATCCTGTTCCTGAGCCCAATACAGTTAGTTTAGGGATTCATACCACGGTTGATTTGGGTGGTGGCTTAAAACTCGGACCTAATGCAATATGGCTTGCTGATGATAACCTGGACTTGAAGGTTGATCCCGCGCATTCAGTCGATTTTTTTAACACAGTAAAGTGTTTTCTCCCTTTCCTGGAGTTAGATGATCTTACACCTGATCAGGCCGGTATCCGTACGAAACTCCAAAAACCCGGTGATCCGATCAGGGATTTTATTATAAACGAGGAGAGTAACAGGAACATGCCGGGACTGGTAAATCTGCTTGGTATTGAATCGCCGGGACTTACTGCATGTCTTGCCATTGCTGACTATGTTAAAGATTTATTAAAATTATAATCCGCTACCCCCTTTATTCCCTCTACTCCCTCTATTCAAAAGAGTTGAAAGTTGAAAGTTAAAAGTTAAAAGTAAGCGTTGAACTTTACAAACTTTTAACATTCCACTATTCCAGTCTTCCACTATTGTCAGTCTCTTTCAAACGGTATTTAAGCTTTTCCAGGTCCTGCTTTAATCCTGCAACAGTTGACATCAGGTGGCTTTCCGGAATCATAGGATCAGGAACTTCATTGCTTATATAATTAACAAATTTCCAAATTTCCTTAACCTCATTAATATGAACATCATATGGTGCGTAAATGGGGTTCAGTGAATATAATCTCAAAACTTGTCTTTCCTTTACTAAATCCTCGATGACTTTAAATACGATCCCGTCATCTATGGTAAAAACAATGTATGCATGCCCGCTGGCAATATCGTTCCAATCCTGCACATACTCCCCGGTAACCCATGAGCCATCCGGTATAGGCAACATAGAATCTCCTTTTAAATGAAATGTTCTGTATTTGCGTTCCCGCGAGAGAAAGGGCAGCCTGAATGTAGGCAGCTCTGAGATGAATTCAGGATCGGCATAACCTGTCCGGTATCCCGCCTTGGCTTTTTCGGGTACAAGCTCAATATTCTCATTGTCTTCAGTGTCAACAGTTGTAGCCAATACCCGCAGTTTACTTCCTTTAATATAAACGTCACACCCTCCTTCAAGTTGCCTTAGCTGACTTTCCGAAAGGTTGCCAATATCCACCCTGATAAGCGTGTCAATTGATATATTATAAAATTTGGAAAAAACCAGCAGGGTGGTAATATTGGGATATGCAACCCCATTCTCATAACCACTAAGAGTTGAACGTTTTATATTAAGGGCATGAGCAACGTCATCCTGGGTACGTCCACGACGTTTTCTTAAGAATTTAATGTTTGTATTAAAATGCATGATGGATAATATTTTTTTGCAATATAACAAAAAAAAGATTATATTATAATCAAAAAAATGATTATATTCTAATCAAAGATAGATTAAAGGATTGAAAAATACAAGTTTTTGTAAATATTTTTTATATGGAAACAGGAAGCAGAAATATTGTACATTTTGATCTGGATACCTTTTTTGTATCGGTAGAGCGATTGAAGAACAGCAAACTGCAGGGAAAACCTGTGGTTATAGGAGGTGCTTCCGATCGTGGTGTGGTTGCCAGTTGCAGCTATGAAGCAAGAGAATTCGGGGTACATTCAGCTATGCCTATGAAGATGGTACGTAATCTGTGTCCTGATGCACTGGTAATTCGTGGCGATATGGAACTCTACAGCAAGTATTCACATATGGTTACAGACATTATTGCAGAAAAGGCGCCGGTGTACGAGAAAGCTTCAATTGATGAACATTATATTGATATTACAGGAATGGATCGCTTTTTTGGATGTCTGGTATGGACAAAGGAACTGCGCAATGATATTATAAATAACACCGGGCTTCCTGTTTCGTTCGGATTGTCAGTAAACAAGACTGTTTCTAAGATCGCTGCCGGAGAAGCTAAGCCTAATGGAGAACTTGAAATACCCGGTAAAATGGTAAAACCATTCATTTTCCCATTGTCTATCAGGAAAATACCCATGATAGGAAATAAAACATTTCATATGTTGCGATCCATGGGAGTATCTACCATAGAAACACTGAGCAGCATACCTGTAGATATGATGGAACGTCTGCTTGGAAAAAACGGGATCATCATCTGGAAAAAAGCCAATGGTGTCGACACAACCCCTGTAATTCGTTATTCCGAACGAAAATCTATAAGTACAGAGCAGACTTTTGAAAAAGACAGTACCGATATTATCAAACTGAATCAGATACTGGTAGCTATGGTAGAAAAAATTACATATGAACTGAGGAAAAAACAAAAACTCACATCATGCGTAACAGTGAAGATCAGGTACTCAAATTTTGACACACATACTTTGCAGAAACGGATATCATACACTTCATTCGACCATGTACTGATAGAAACTGCCAGGGAATTATTCGGCAGATTGTACTATCGCAGAATGCTGGTACGCTTGATTGGTGTACGTTTCAGCCACCTGGTAAATGGGGTGCAACAACTTAATATGTTCGAAGATACACCGGAAATGGTAAGGCTTTACCTGACTATGGACAAACTGCGTATCAGGTTTGGTAAATATGCAATAAGGAGAGCTGTAGGGGTAAAAACACCGGCTGAAGCCGAAGCTTATATGAAAGTAAAAGCACAGGCTGACGAAGAAGAAAAAATCCGTATGGAACAGTGGTTTGCCAATAAAATATTGAACGGAAGATGGTTTAAATAATGTACCTTAATGCACATTCATATTACAGTCTGCGCTATGGAACCCTTTCGATAGAGGATCTTGTAAAAGAATCTTCCAAAAGGGGTATAAAGACAATTGCCCTGACTGATATCAATAATTCCACAGGAATACTTGATTTTGTGAAATTATGCCGGAAAGAAGGGATACAACCTGTTCCCGGTATTGATTTCCGTGACGGAGACCAACAGCTATATATTGGTCTGGCAAAAAATAATGAAGGTTTCAGAGAACTCAACAACTTTTTGAGCCGGCATCATTTATCGTGCACTCCCCTGCCCCGATTTGCCCCGGTTTTTGAGCATGTATGGATTATTTACCCGTTTGGTTACAGGTTACCTGACAATTTAAGAGACAATGAATTAATAGGCATCCCTCCTCATGATGTGCGAAAATTAATATCTTCCAAACTTCCAAAATTAAAAATAGTCATTCTGCAAAATGCAACTTTTACAGATAAAGAAGGTTATGAGGTACATTGTCATCTCCGGGCAATTGACCATAATACACTGCTTAGCAAGCTTGAGCCGCACCAATGCGCACACCCTGAAAATAAACTTCTGCAAATTGATCAATTAATAAAACCATTTAATGATCACCCTGATATCATCCATAATACAGAAAAAATAATATCTGCATGCTCATTTGATTTTGATTACAGATCATACAAGAATAAAAAAACTTTTACCGGAAATATGGAAGATGACCGCTTGTTGCTGGAAAAGCTTACAATGGATGGACTGGACTACCGGTACGGAAAAGAAAATAGCGAAGCTGCAACGCGTATAAAGCATGAACTTAATATTATTTATAAACTGGGCTTTTCTTCATACTTCCTTATTACATGGGATATTATCCGTTATTCAATGAACCGGGGGTTTTATCATGTCGGGCGTGGTAGTGGCGCTAATTCAATTGTAGCTTACTGCCTGAAGATCACCGATGTAGACCCTATTGAGCTAAACCTGTATTTTGAGCGGTTTCTTAATCCTAAACGTACCAGTCCGCCTGACTTTGATATCGATTACTCATGGAAAGAGCGTGACGAAGTGCTTGATTATATTTTCAAACGGTACGGCAGGGAGCATACCGCGTTGCTGGGTACTATATCAACATTCCGGGGTAAATCGATTCTCCGCGAACTGGGAAAAGTTTATGGTCTTCCAAAAGCTGAGATCGATGCACTGATCAATAACCCTTCGGATGAACTAAACCGTAATGATATCACCGCGAAAATTTTTTCTATGGGGATAAAAATTGTTGATTTTCCAAATATGCGAAGTATTCATGCCGGGGGAATTCTTATCTCGGAAGAACCTATTACATGTTATACAGCCCTTGACCTGCCACCAAAAGAATACCCTACAACCCAGTGGGATATGTATGTTGCGGAAGATATTGGTTTTGAAAAGCTGGATATCCTGAGCCAGCGCGGAATTGGGCATATTAAGGAAAGTGTAGAGATCATCGGGCGTAATAGAGGTGTGAAGGTTGATGCACATGCCATACAGGACTTCAAGAAGGATAGTGAGGTGAAAAAGTTGTTAAGAAATGGCGAAACCAACGGGTGTTTCTATGTTGAGAGTCCTGCTATGCGGGGATTACTTGTTAAACTGCAGTGCGACAATTACCTTAACCTTGTAGCTGCAAGCTCAGTTATACGCCTCGGTGTAGCACGGTCGGGGATGATGCGTGAATATATCCGGAGGTTCCACAATCCTAACAGTTTTGATTACATCCACCCTGTTATGAAGGAGCAGCTTTCCGAAACTTTCGGTGTAATGGTATACCAGGAAGATGTACTAAAGGTTTGTCATCATTTTGCAGGACTTGACCTTGCTGATGCTGATGTTTTGCGCCGGGCTATGAGTGGAAAGTTCCGCTCGAAAGCAGAGTTAAGGAAGATTGTTGATAAATTTTTCAGTAATTGCAAAATGCGGGGTTATCCTGATAATCTTACCAGAGAGGTATGGCGTCAGATTGAATCTTTTGCAGGATATTCCTTTTCCAAAGCCCATTCTGCCTCCTATGCTGTTGAAAGTTTACAGAGCTTATATCTTAAAGCACATTTTCCTCTTGAATTCATGGTTGCCGTAATAAATAATTTTGGCGGATTTTACCGTACCTGGGTTTATGTAAATGAAGCCAGACGATGGGGAGCCATTATTGAACTGCCATGCAATAATAACAGTCTTTATAAAACTACCATTAGTGGAAAAACAATCTATCTGGGGTTTGTTCATATTGAGAACCTTGAACGAAAAATTTCAAAAAAAATACATGGCGAACGCGAAATGAATGGAGAATACCAGGGACTCGAAGATTTTATTCAACGTATTCACCCGGGAATAGAACAACTTACACTACTAATAAGGATTAATGCCTTTAGATTTACCGGAAAATCAAAGAAGGAGCTTTTATGGCAGGCATATATGCTTCACGGAAAAGGAAAAAAAAGCGAGAACTCCCCTGCCCTGTTTAACATACCTGCAAAAAAATTTAAGCTCCCTGAACTTGAGCAAAGCAATCTGGAAGATGCTTTTGACGAAATTGAACTGCTTGGTTTCCCTGTTACCGTCTCCTACTTCAACCTGTTAAAAACCCCATTCAGGGGTGAAATTAAGGCGAAAGATATGAGAGGAAAGATAGGCAGGAAAGTAAAAATGGTCGGTCACCTTGTAACAATTAAGTACATCAAAACAGTTAAGAAGGAATGGATGCATTTTGCTGCATTTATTGATTATACAGGGGAATTCTTTGATACTGTACACTTTCCCCAGGTTCTTAAGCGTTACCCATTCCGCGGGAGTGGTACTTACCTGATACTTGGAAAAGTTGTTGAAGAGTTTGGCTTTCCGAGTGTGGAAGTAGTTAAAATGGCAAAATTGGCTACGCTTGCTGATCCCAGATATTGAAGCCATTTTAATGTGTCACAATTAAGGACATAGTTTTACAAACTATTATTCTCAGTTTTACAAATAATTAGTAAATAGTCGGCAGTCAGCAGTCGGCAGTCCACAATCAGATGACGATTACTTAACCACATGATTCAAAATCATGAGTTCGCCGCAGGTGAACGACAAATTCAAGAATTTTTGGAAGGAGATCCTAATCGAGGAAGCAATTAAATCTTAATACCCATCACGATAATATCGTCAATTTGTTCGTGTTTTTCTTCATGCAGACCAGTAATTCCCATCCATTCTTTAAGGGTTTGTTCAAGAATTTCTTTTTGTTCAAACATTATTTTATCCTGAATATCAAGTAAAAGTTGCTTGAATCGAGTTGATATGAATTTCTTTCCCTTGGGTCCACCAAACTGGTCGATATATCCATCTGAAGACATATATAAAGTATCATCTTTTTGGAGAGTTAACTCATTATTAGTAAATGATTTTCCTGCTTTTGAACTGATTCCTATCGGCATTTTATCAGCTTTTATCTCAGTTAATTTCTCGTTTCTTATGAGATAAAGGGGATTAAATCCACCTGCATATTGAAGCGCCATATTTTCTTTGTCTAAAATACAAAGGGCAATATCCATCCCATCTTTCGCTTCATCTACCTTACCTGTTTGTCGCAGGGAAACCATTACCTGGTCTCTTAGTTCATTAAGTATTATGTTAGCCTGTAAAGTTTTTATGTTATTCACTATATCATTTAATAGTGCGTTGCCCAGCATGCTCATAAATGCACCCGGGACTCCATGTCCTGTGCAGTCAGCTACAACAATAATGATTTTTTCTCTTTTCTGAGTTAGCCAATAGAAATCCCCGCTTACTATATCCCTTGGTTTATATAAAATAAAATGCTTAGGAAGAAGATATTTAAGAACCTCATCGGGAGGTAAAATTGCAGTTTGAATCCTGCTGGCATATTGGATGCTATCAGTTGTGGCTTGTTTTTGTTCTTGAATCTCGTCCTTTTGTTTTGTTACCATGTCTCTCTGAGCTTCTATCTCATCCCGTTGAGAAGCTAATTCTTCGACATATAGGTTTAGTTCTTCATTCTTCTCTGAAATTTCAACTGTACGGTCTTTTACTGTTTGTTCCAGTTCTTTCTGGCGTTGTTTAAGTTTGGCTGTACGCCAACGTACTATACCTAAAATAAGCAACAAAGCTGCTATGCCATAACCCGTTCTTGCCAACCAGGTAAACCACCAAGGTGGGCGAATGGTGAAGGTATATTCAAAAGTATCACTCCACTTTTGTGCTGCTCCAATAGCACGCACTTTAAAAGTAAAGGTGCCATAGGGCATGTTGCGGTAATCTGCTGTGGTTTCTGTTGTTGGTAAGCTCCAATTATCATTTGATCCCTCCATCTTGTAACTATACTTTATTTTATGCGGTGCAGACCAGTCAATGGCTGAAAAATGGAAGGTAAGGTGATTTCGGTTGTACGGTAGTTTCAGGTTTAAAGGGTAATTATAAAACCTGGCCACACTATCGAATTTCATTTCAATACTGGCACTATCTTTCAAATGGCGGTAATCTGCGAACTCCTCGTTGATTTCAATTCGGTTAAGATGTATGGCAGGGGACTCCGAAGGGATCTTAAAATTATTCATATCCAGCATGGTAAGGCTTTTACGACTGCCCCACCAAATGCGGTTTTTACTATCTAATAACGCACTGTTAAAATTGAAAGTCATACTTTTCAGGCCATCCTGCACGCTATAGGTATGTATTATAGGATTAACGCCTAAGGCGGATAAGCTGTTTTCTATGCCTGAAATACTTCCCTGGCGAAACACTAAGCGATTTAATCCAATAGTTGTGCCTAGCCATATATTATTGTCGTTGTCCTCCAGTATGGACCAGACATAATTATTAATTAAGCCCTCCTTTTCGGTAAAATATGTAAAAGATTCGCCATTATACATAATCATCCCTCTCCCCCAGGTGCTGAACCAAAGATTGCCATAGCTGTCCTCCAGGATGGACAAGACATAATTTTCACATAAGCCCTCTTTTTCGGTAAAATGTGTAAAGGTTTTGCCATTATACATGCTAACCCCTCCACCCCTGATGCCAAACCATAGATTGCCATGGCTGTCCTCCAGGCTGGACCATACCTCATTATTACTTAAGCCCTCTTTTTCGGTAAAATGAGTAAAGGTTTCGCCATTATACATGCTCACTCCCATGTTGGAGGCGAACCAGAGATTGCCATGGCTGTCCTCCAGGATAGATCTGATATAATTATTACTTAAGCCCTCTTTTTTGGTAAAATGCGTAAAGGTTTCGCCATTATACATGCTCACTCCTCCGCCCCATGTGCCGAACCAGAGATTACCCTGCCTGTCCTCCAGGATGGAAAGGATCCGATTATCACTTAATCCTTCTTTTTCGGTAAAATGAGTAAAAGTTTCTCCATTATACATGCTAACCCCTCCACCCTTGGTGCCAAACCATAGATTGCCATTGCTGTCCTCCAGGATGGACCAGACATAATTATTACTTAAGCCCTCTTTTTCGATAAAATGCGTAAAGGTTTCACTATTATACATGCTCACTCCGCTATTAGTGCCGAACCAGAGATTACCATGACTATCCTCCAGGATGGAAAGGATCCAATTATAACTTAATCCTTCTTTTTCGGTAAAATGAGTAAAAGTTTCTCCATTATACATGCTCACTCCGCCATTAGTGCCGAACCAGAGATTTCCATGGCTGTCCTCCAGGCTGGACCATACCTCATTATTACTTAAGCCCTCTTTTTCGGTAAAATGAGTAAAGGTTTCGCCATCATACTTGCTCACCCCTCCACCCCCTGTGCCGAACCAGAGATTGCCCTGGCTGTCCTCCAGGATGGAAAGGATCCGATTATCACTTAATCCTTCTTTTTCGGTAAAATGAGTAAAAGTTTCTCCATTATACATGCTCACTCCGCCATTAGTGCCGAACCAGAGATTGCCATGGCTGTCCTCCAGGATGGACTTGACATCATTATTACTTAAGCCCTCTTTTTCGGTAAAATGAGTAAAAGTTTCGCCATTATACATGCTCACTCCCATGTTGGAGGCGAACCAGAGATTGCCATGGCTGTCCTCCAGGATAGATCTGACATCCTTATGTTTTACGCCCTCTTTTAGAGTAAAATGCGTAAAAGTTACGCCATTATACATACTCAACCCCCCGGCATAAGTGCCGAACCAGAGATTGCCCTGGCTGTCCTCCAGGATGGACGAAACGCCAGGCGAGATCATCCCCTGGTCCACATCCAGGTATTTCATATTAATGTTGGCATTATCTTTCATGCGTGGTGGAAAGGCCTTAACCGGTTGAGGTTGTAAGCAGGGTACAACAATCCCTTTAGCAGGTATTGGCAAACCTGTGGGTACAGTATCTCCGGTTGAATTAACCAGTACAAAAGAAGAGCTATCTACACCGGGAGTAAAAGTCTTGAGGGAGTTTTTATTTACAGGTATGACGGTCAGGGTTTCAGGTATTTTTTTTACGTTCAGGTGGGTGCGTACCACTTCTGGCTTACCTGCAGGAATACTTTTGGGTTGGGCTACACTGCCTGGATTGATGGTTTTGCCAATTGCCGGAACAGGCACTCCTGTTTTTATGGTATCACCCAGAGAATTGATCAAAGGTTGAATTGTGTCTCCTGTCACTTGGTTGATGATATAGCCTTCTTCGGTGTTTAATGCAACTGTTTGCGGAGCCGGATACAAAGACGACATTTCATTAGATGCACTTTGTTTATCGCTATTGCAGGAGGCGAGAAGCAAAATAATGGTGAAGTATGTGACTGCTTCTTTCAAGTTTTTATGGTTATATGTGCTACAACGGGAGTCTGTGCACAAACCCCTAATATATTTTAATAGTTACAATATTATTCAATTTAAATGTATCTGTGTGCATTTTAGCTGAATAATATTTATATAAAACAAATATTCCATATTACCAATTGATGCTTATACTTACTAAAACGTCCTATTTTTTGCTGCTCAAATATAAGGGAGGTTAATTAGTGTTTACTTATAACACTGTTATTACCAAAAAACTGGGGAATAGAGATTCCTGCTTCTAAAGGAAGATTGTCCGTAGGGATTAAACCTGTAGTATGGATTAAGTCCGTCACTATATTCCACACGCGCGCCAATTGTAAACACATTAGAGAGCTTATACTTAGCGCCAAGCGTAAACTGCTCAAAATGATTTTTCCGGAATGATGACGAATTGAGTCGAAAAGGAGAATAATTATTTGTTGAAAACATACTAGTATAGGCACTCCCGTACACTAATAACTTATTACTAATAAGATAATTCCCTGAAGCATACAGTGCAAAATCGGAGTTAAGCCTGCCAGGTAAGATGCTCTGTTCCATACCTCCGGGAACAAATTGATTGAATACTGAAGTATGATTATTCATTAAAACACCTCCAACACTGAGGTTAAATCGCGGAGATATATTAAAATTTATTGTTGGGGCTATATAGGATGACATCATCGGGCTTCCTGTAAATGAGGATGTAAATGAAGTACCAAGTTGTACATCAACATTCATCAGCTGCAGGTCTTCACTACCGGGGCGTATATCCTGGTTGTCAAGAAAATATTTTTCAGGACCCGGAGCCGGCATAAAGAAAGCATTGGGAAAATGATAAAACCATTGTGAATTTGCCGTGATAAAAGACAAGAAAAATAATATTATGATCAGAATTCTGTACTTCATAGTTATTTATCGAAAATGATAATCAATTTAAATATAAAATTAGTAAAAATTGGTAAATGTTAAACGTTATACGTTAAAAGTTATACATTTATTATGCGTACATGGAGCTTGTTTTAGTTGAGTAAGTTGAGTGGTTAAGTTAGTTTAGTAGTTGCCTACTAACCTATTTCCCTATTCTCTTTGTCTACTTTCAGTCTATAATTCCACTGTTTGCTCTAAACACTTCGCACATTGCTCTTCGCTCATTCATTCATCATCCATCACATTTCTGGTCTGGCTTACCTTAGTAACACCATTAATCTTTTCCAATTTCCTGACAAGCCCTTCCAAAATTTTACTTCCAGCTACAAGCACTTTCAGGTTACCTTCAAACAAACCTTCTTTTGATTCAACGGATATTGATCTCATATTTACCCGCATATAATTTGAGATAACATCTGTTATTCTATTGACAATACCCATTTCGTCCACCCCTGATATTCGTATGTTGGCCAGATACGACTCAGAACCTGCAGGTTTTGTCCATCTTGCCTTAACAATTCTGTATCCAAAGTTTGAATATAGATATGGTGCATTTGGACAGTTTATCCAGTGTATTTTTATTCCTTCGCTAATAGTAACAAATCCGAATATTTTATCACCAAATGCAGGCATACAGCATTTAGCAAGTTTATAATCCAGGCCTTTCACCTTATCTTCAATAACAAGGAAATCATCGAAAGATTCAATTACCGGTGATTCCTTCCGGGGTTCATCTTTTACAATTTCCTTCGGAGCCAATAGATTTGTTTCCGGTTTGGAAAGAATTTCCTTTATTTCACTAAGATCAATCTTTTCAGTTTGAATCAGGCAATACAGATCCTGCGCAAGCTTTAATTTATAATAAGAAAGAAGCTTTATTACAACCTGGTCGGAATAGCCAATTTTCCAGTTCTTTAGCCGGCGTATAAGTTTTTCTTTCCCTGCTTCAGCAGCTTTTAGTTTTTCTTCATTCAGAGTTTGCTTAATCTTTGTTTTTGCTTTTGAGGTTATCACAAAATTTAACCAGTCTGTTTTAGGTTTCTGGTTCTTTGCGGTAAGGACAGCAACCCTGTCTCCATTTTGCAGAACATACCGGATAGGTACATTTTTTCCGTTCACGTTACCTGCAACACAGGCAGCTCCAACCTCAGAATGTATCTCAAAAGCAAAATCAAGAACTGTTGCACCGGCAGGTAGTTGCTTCAGATCCCCGTTAGGGGTGAAAATATATATTTCATCTGAATACAGACCGGATTTGATCTGCTCATAAAAATCAAGAGATGTTGATTCCTGGGAATCTAGGATCTCACGCATCCTTGTCAACCATGAATCCAGTCCGCCATTTCCTTTGCCGCCTTTATATTGCCAGTGGGCTGCATGCCCTTTCTCAGCAATCTCATTCATTCGTGAAGTACGTATCTGAACTTCAACCCATCTGCCTTTAGGAATTACAACAGTTGTATGCAAGGATTCATAGCCATTTGATTTGGGAATGGATATCCAGTCCCTTAATCTTTGCGGGTTTGGCTGGTAAATATCTGTAACAATAGAATATGCTTGCCAGCAATCCTTTTTTTCCTTTTCTTCCCTGGTTTCCAATATTATACGAATGGCAAAAATGTCATACACCTCTTCAAAATTTACTGCCTGCTTTTTCATCTTTTGCCAAATGGAATGTATACTTTTTAACCGGCTTTTAACTTCATAATTAAAACTTTGTTCGGATAGTTTCTCTTTTAATGGTCTGATAAATTCACGTGTAAATCTGTTTCTTTTTGAAGTAGTCTCCCTGACCTTTTCGGCAATCGAATTATAGATATCCGGCTCAAGATATTTAAGTGCCGTGTCTTCCATCTCGGATTTGATATTATATAAACCCAATCTGTGAGCCAATGGAGCATACAAATAATATGTCTCGGAAGATATGCGAAGCCGGGATTCATTATCCCTGGCATCAAGTTTTCGCATTACTTCCAGCCTTTCAGCAAGTTTAATAAGAATTACCCTGATATCATCTGCAAGGTTAACAATCAGCTTCCTGAAATGATCGGGCTGATAAGAGGTTTTTTTAGTATCCAGATCAGAGATCTTTCCTAACCCTTTAATAATATCGGATATCTGAAAATCAAAATCTTTTATAAGGTCATTTTCAGTGATCGTCGTTATGGTTGCGATATCTTTGAGTAATGCCCCGATTACCGACATATAGCCAAGTCCCATCTCACCGGCTACTATTTTTGCTACCGATGTAACATGGTATATTAATGGCTCACCGGCAGAGGTTACCCTGTCATTACTTTCTTCAGCAACAAGCTGGTATGCTTTTCTGACCTGTTTCAACTCTTTCCTGGTAAGAGTTACCTGGAATGACCTGAGAAGCCCCCTGTATCTGTTCTTAATCTCTTTTTCAGTAATAACCGGTACCATTGGTAATATTTGATATAATTAAAAAGCTTAATCAGCTATAATAAATTGCCATAATTTAATCCTATTTATTTCTCAAATGTACAAAGTTTTGGATTTCCTTTTGTAGAAAACTCAGTAAGAAATCCGGGAAATCCCATCTCTCACATTTAAATTCTATTATTTTATCGTTAGCTTTTTCTTGTCTTGAATATAACTAGTTGTAATCGGGAAGAGGTACCCCGTGTGTCTCTGTGTCTTTTTTTTTTTGAAACACTACCTAAAACTTTTATTACCCGTAGTATAAAATTGCACCGAACTTGTTTATTCCTGAGCGTCAAGCGCAGCAATAGCAGCAGTCAGCATGGGCTTGGCAGACAATTCGCTTCCCACGGCCTGCTTCATCCATTCCTGGGGGATGATTCTGCCAATGGCATACATCTTTTTCACCTCCCCGGCAAAGTCTTTCCCTTCAAGGTATTGCTCTATCTGGAACTGGATAAGGGAACCCACCGAATAATTAGACAGGTAAAGGGGATAGGAAATCATGTGGCTATATATCGCCAGGATGGGCTGATCTTCCACTCCCAATACAGGAGCGTAATACTTATTCCATATATCTTTGGCGATGATCTGGACAGCTTCCATAAGTTCATCGGCTGTGGCATCCGGATGTTCATACATCCATTTCCACACGTTCATATCTACCAGGGAAACACCTATAATCTCATAGGTAGACCAGAAATCATCGAGGATAAGCATCTGTACCTGTTTTGGATCCGGGGCTCCCAACCCCAGTAGTTCCAGGTCCCGCTTCTGGAAAACAAAAGCCAGGGCCTCGGTAAACCCTGTATTTGGAACACCATGCAGCATATAATAATCAACATCATGCAGGCTGATAGTCTGTTCCACATTATGCCCAAATTCATGCATAGCAATGTTATATCCCTTATAATCCATACCATACTTGCTCATACGGGTTCTCAGGTGTGCCTTGTCGGATTTCATAGAAGCTCCCCAGGCATGTCCCGATCCCCTGGCCGGATCAACAACCACTTTGGAGGTGATCCGCTCTGCATCCTCATTTGAAAATCCGAGTTTGGTAAGGAAAACCGGGAGGTCCTCTTCAAATGCCTTTAGAGTAGGATATTTGGTACGTGTGATCTGGTTGAGTTTATCTTCCGATATTGTTCCGCGGGGTTTGAATCCGTCGTACCAGATATCAAAGGCTTCGAGATCGCGTCCAAGATTTTTTCTGATAATGTCAGCAACCCTTTTTAATTCCTTGGAGGAGGCAAATTCCGTAAACAGTTTTTCAAGGTCTGCCTGGCTGATTTCCATGCCCCCATCAAAACTTCTCTTAATATAAGTATCCAGTACGGGCTCAAATTTATCTACATCCTTCATGGCATGAAAATTATTCAGGATTTGCTGGTAACGTGCACCTCCCTCGGGTTCAAGCTGAACAGCCTGACCATCCTTGAAGGCTTCGTTGGTGTAAGGATTCCAGGTATACTCCTCGTTGTTGATCACTTTTCCCGGGATTTCCTGGGAAATGATCCGCTTTATAGCTTCATAGATGAGACGCTGCTTTTTCAATCCATCCGGGGCGCTATAGTTTGATTTGATCTCATCGCGAAGGTTCCAGTGTAACAAGAGTTTCCTTCCAGGATCAAAAATAGTATTTCCCTCCTTATCAAGGAGCTGGCCTACAAACAGATTATATTCCGATATATAAATGTCTGATGCGGTTCCTACTTCGGAGATCTTTAGCTTATACTTCGCCGGTACCCGGGATGTATACATATCCCCCATTCGGACATAAGCCCATTGCTTGCGTGTCCAATTGGGTCCGAGTTCAGTTTTCTCCTGCAGGGAATAATTTGGGAAGTTAAGGACCACGCTGAATGCGATCTTATTCTTGTAGAAATCATCGGACAAATGCGAATAGGGATTGTAGGCACCGAAGATTTTGTCGATGGCATGTATGGGCCCGACATCAAGATGCAGGGGCACCTGCAAATCTACCATGACCTTGTTATAATGTCCATTAAGGATCTCCATATTCCGGGAGAATTTCTCAAATACCAATTCCAGTTCTTCCGGATCGGAGATGAAATTCTCCTTACAGAATAGCTCAAATTCGGCAACCGTACCATCCTCAGTCCTCCACAGGGAGGCAGCCTGCTTAACACCTCTTTCAATCCTGAATTGCTGGTCTTTACCACATTCTGAAACCAGGAAAGCAATGGTTTTGGTGATGCTCTCCTCATCAACCGGAGTTCCGGTATGCTCCTGATCATTAGGAATATCAGAGCAGGCTGAAAAGCCAATGACAGTTAGTATTAATAATAATAGTTTTTTCATGATGTTTAGTATTATGATTATTTGTTAATATTATGATTAATTGCGCTTACCTACCGATATTATCAGGTAACGATGTAAGATAAGCAATTGTTTTTATTTCTTATTTATCTATCTCAAAAAGTGTTCTTCAATGCCCAAAATTATGGGCTATGAACATATTATTATCTTTCTCAAATATCAAGGTCGTCTTTAGGGTTTATAAAGTCTTTAAAACTATTTTCTGAAACATGTGTGTTCATTCCGGAGATGATCATAATCGAGAATTATTTCAGGTTTGTTATGCATTTTTATACCTAAATATACAAAATTCTGATTGTGAATTGAATAATGCAATTAATTCTTTCAAACAAACTATTGATAAATAAAACAATTGACAGTATTATTTTGTAATCAATGAAAAAAAATTAATTACGTTATTAATAACGTTATTAATAACGTAATTATTTTGCGTAAGACCTTTCATTTCTTTTGAACGATCAAAAGTTATAGAACGATTGGCGTTGGCCAAACCTCATAGTCTGTCCCGGACTTGATTCGGGAAACGGATAGCAGGAAGGATTTTGGGATTGAGTAATTGTGATGTATTGTGAAGAGTTAAAGAGTTCAAGGTTTGACTTGAAGTTACATATATATTTCTCGGGGATTTTACGTTTCAAATAACAGACTAAAAATACCCGCCCAGTGGTTTTAAACCGCCAGGCGGGTATTGTTATAATAACATATCCAAAAACCTACCTTAAACTAATGCCAAGCCCGGCAGTTACAACGGAATAATTTGCTTTGGTATAGTCGGCATGTATAGTAAGAACACCAAAAGTCAGTCTCATTCCCGCATTTAGTCTTAACCCGCTAAAACTATCAATATCAAATGACGGTATAGTAACCACATTTGCATCGATATAAACCGGTAGGGTTGGTGAGATATCCGGGTCGAATGAAGGAAGTGCAAAATTACCATCAACGGCAATTGAGGTCGATGTCCCGCTATAACCTGCTCCGCCAAAAAATGTTACAACAGGAAGTTTTTTGGAAATCAGCAGGTTGAAAGTATATGCCGACACTTCCATATTTACCTTCTGTCCCTCAAAACTAGCCGTAGTTAGATCGTAATCACCTGATGGTTCCATAGTAACCGGAATACCCACGCTTACTTTGGTATATCCACCCATTAATGAAATAGAAAGAGGGAAAAGGCTTGAACCGGGTAAATATTGCACAAGACTATGCTTTACACCTACTCCCCACAGACCGAATGAACCATCGGCAACAGTTAATTTCGGAATAAACCGGCCGATCAGTTCAGTACCAAGCGGAAGTCCTATCCCGGCTTTAATCATTGGCAGAGGAATAATACCCCAGTTTATCCCGGGAGGTGATTCAAATGAGGCAAGTGGGATATCACCATATGTAGGATCGGTATAAATGTATTCCAAGGTTGGTCCCGGGTCATTTGCACCGGCAATGGTTGGAGCCAT
>JAGLWB010000163.1 GCA_023133655.1 Bacteroidales bacterium | reverse complement strand
CGGCACACCTGACAGGACCTTGCGGTATGCCTGACTGCACATTCGTGCACATCAACTGTTTCACCCGACGGAGAAAAACCCTTATTCTGTGCCCGTCAGGTGTTTCACCTGACGGATTAAACATTTCGTAGGGGAAAAACAATTTTGTTATATGTTTCTTGTGTCAGGTGTAACACCTGACACCACTTCAATCATCTCTTCTCGTGCCCGTCAGGTGTTTCACCTGACGGAATCATTGCAAAGCAATATCAGATATCTGATATCTTTCTCCGCAAAAAAATAGCAGAATCGATTTCATCGATCTGCTATTTTTTTGCGGAGAAAGAGGGATTCGAACCCCCGGACCGCGTAAACGATCAACGGTTTTCAAGACCGCCGCATTCGACCACTCTGCCATTTCTCCGCGGCAAAAATACAAATATTTTCTAAAATCAAAATGAAAATCTATCTATAGCCGTTAACTTGCCTAATATCACCGAATACTGATTACAGCTTGTTTAAATCTTTTATTCTACTTATCTTTGTATTATTCATTGCTAATCAGTTATTTAACTAATCTATCTTATGATGAAAAAGATATCCCTTATAATAGCAATTTCGCTGTGTGTCGCAATATCTTCTTTATATGCACAAAATCTTAAAGCATATCTGTGTCATAATACTTTTTTCTCCACTGCCGATGGCCCTTACGTCGAAACATACATCTCGATCGTTGGAAATAGTGTGAAATTTCTAAAAAACGACAATGGGAAATACCAGGGATCAGTAGAAATTACCATGATGTTCAAGCTAAACAATGAAATTAAAGATTTCAAAAAATATGAGCTGCTTAGCCCGGAAACAGATGATTCGACTAATATTAATATAAACTTTATTGACCAGCAACGTTTTCTTTTGCCAAATGGCAATTACGACTTTGATATACTTATTGCCGATAAAAACACCGATGTTCTTCCAATAGTAATTACCAAACCTCTGGATGTTGACTTTCCGTATGATAAAATAAATATATCAGGTATTGAATTTATTGAATCTTTTTCAAAATCCGAGTCGCCAAATATTCTTACCAAAAGTGGTTTTGACCTTGTACCGTATGTCAGCAACTTTTTCCCGGAAGAAATTGATAAAATAACATTTTATTCAGAAGTGTACAATACATCAACTATACTGGGGGAAGAGGAAAAATTCCTCGTCACTTGCTATATCGAAGGATTTGAACACGAGCAAATCGTTAACGATTTTATCAGGTATAAGAGGGAAGATACCAAACAGGTTAATATTCTTTTTAATGAATTCAGCATACGCAAGCTACCAACCGGGAATTATAACCTGGTCATTGAGGTCAGGGATAAAAAAAACAATGCACTGGCATCAAAAAAAATATTTTTCCAACGTAGCAATCCAAATATTCAAATGAGTTTAACAGAAATCGAATCTGTGGATATTGACAATACTTTCGTTACAAAAATAACCGATCAGGATACATTATCGGATTTCCTGCGATCGCTGTACCCGATTTCTTCCCAAATTGAAATAGCTTTCGCAAATAGAATAGAGCAAAATGGTGATGTTGTTTCAATGCAAAAGTATTTTTATAATTTCTGGTTAACCCGCGATAATCTGCATCCGATGGAAGCCTGGTTAAAATACTATGAGGAAGTAAAAAAAGTAAACGCTGCTTATAAAGTAATTAACCAAAAAGGGTATCAATCTGATCGAGGCAGGGTTTATTTGCAATATGGGCCACCCAATGCTGTGGCCGAGAGCTATCACGAACCCAATGCTTACCCTTATGAAATCTGGCATTATTACGAACTTAAGGGGCAACGAAACAAAAAATTTGTATTTTATTGCCGGGAACTGGCAACCAACGATTTCGAGTTGATTCATTCTGATGCTGTTGGAGAATTATCCGATTACCAATGGCAATTTGTTATCCATGAAAGAGGTAATGCTCCTTACAGTATTGATCAGCATCGGTACCAGAACCATTGGGGCAGTAAGATAAACGACTATTACATTACACCACGTTAAAATCTAAATCTTTTCTTTTTTCATTTTTCTTATTTTTAGATACTTTTGTATCCATAATGAACCATAACCTTTAGCCCCATGTTTATCCTTTACGCTTTATTTAGTATAAAAGCATGGTTTCTTTCTATTCTGCCATTTCAATTATTATACCTTGTTTCGGATTTTTTCTACTTCCTGATCTATTTCATTTTTAGATATAGAAAAGATGTAATTAATGAGAATCTTCAAAATGCATTCCCTGATTTTGACAGTACGGAAAGAAAACAAATTGCAAAACAATTTTATCGAAATCTGGGAGATGTTGTTGTTGAGATCATTAAAACAAAACAGATTCGGAGAGAACAATTGCAGGAACGAATATCTTTTGAGAACTTTGAAATAATCGAAGATCTGTATTCCCGAAAAAAAAGCGTAATTGCAACAATCGGACATTGTGGCAACTGGGAATGGATGCCGATGGCATTACAAATGAGAAGTAAATACATGGAGTTTGCCGTCGTTAAACCTTTATCCAATAAATTTTTCAATGATTTCTTGAACGGGCTGCGGAGAAGATTTAAAAAAGATGGAGATCTCATTCCTTTTAAACAGACACTTAAAACTCTGGTTAAGCACAAAAATGATTTGACATTGACAATTGTTGCTGCTGACCAAACACCACATAAAGATGAAATAAATTTTCGAACTAATTTTTTAAATCAGGATACACCATTTTTCCTTGGCCCCGAAAAAATAGCAAAAGCACTTGACCTTGCTGTGATATTTATTGACATCCAACGAAAAAAAAGGGGACATTATATTGCAACTATTTATTTAATAACAGATTCTCCAAAAGAAACCCCTGGCCAGAAAATCACGGAATCATATATTAATCTACTTGAACAAAGCATTAGAGCAAACCCCGATAACTGGCTATGGTCGCATAGGAGATGGAAATATTAGCCTTCTGCTTAAAGCAATTATTATTTTTACTATTTTAGCCAATTACTATACTATAACCTCTTTATAATTGGAAAAAGTTGCGGTCGTCATATTGAACTGGAATGGTAAGAATTTCTTGGAACAATTCCTTCCACAAGTTATTAAATACAGTGCAAAAGATGCAGAAATTATAGTCGCCGACAATGCATCAACAGATGAGTCATTGGCTTTTTTAAGGAAAACGTACCCTGAAATAAGGCTAATTATAAATCCGTTCAATGGTGGATTCTCAAAAGGATATAATGATTCCCTAAGCCAAATTGAAGCAAAGTATTACATCTTATTAAATTCTGATGTAGAGGTTACGCCCGGCTGGATCAATCCTATTATTGACTTGATGGATAACGACAAGAGCATAGCAGCTTGTCAGCCAAAAATATTGTCATTTCACGAACGTGAAAAATTTGAATATGCCGGTGCAGCTGGAGGATTTATCGACAAGTTCGGCTATCCTTTTTGTAGAGGCAGGCTATTTCAATCTATTGAAAAGGATCATGGACAATACGACGATTCTGTGGAGGTTTTCTGGGCAACTGGTGCATGTATGTTTGTCAGAGCGGAATATTTCCACCAATTAGGTGGGTTAGATAATGATTTTTTTGCTCACATGGAAGAGATTGATCTCTGCTGGAGGATGAAAAGGAGAGGCTATAAAATAGTCTTTTGCCCATCTTCAGTTGTTTATCATGTGGGCGGTGGTACGCTTCCAAAAAAATCAGCCTTTAAAACCTACCTCAATATTAGAAATAATCTCATAATGCTTTATAAGAACCTTCCGGCTAATCGTTTATTTATTGTACTCTTCCTTCGTTTTTTTCTTGATTTGATAGCTGCATTTAAGTTTCTCGTGGATGGTGGGCTAAACGACTTTAAAGCTGTTTTTAAGGCTTATATTAGTTTTTATTCAACCATTTCCAGGCACAAGGGAAAAAGAAAGCTACAATCCCATACAAAAGTTTCAGGTATTTACAGAGGCAGCATTGTTTTTAGTCATTATTTGTTCCGAAGAAAAAAATTCTCACAACTTAATCCTTCCAGGTTTGAGTAGATTTTGGAAGCCAATTAAACCATAAAACTTTCTATGGCCAAACGGTATGAATCCAACCCAAACCCCAAAATAACTCCTTGAGCATAAGGTGCTATAAGTGAATGATGGCGGTAATCCTCACGGGAATAAATATTTGATAAGTGTACCTCAATAACAGGTGTGGAAACTGCCCTGACAGCATCTGCAATCGACACTGAAGTATGAGAATACCCACCGGCATTTAGAATTATCCCATGATAGGAAAACCCAGCCTCGTGTAACCTGTTGATGATCTCTCCTTCAACATTGCTTTGAA
This sequence comes from Bacteroidales bacterium, assembly GCA_023133655.1. GTDB lineage: Bacteria > Bacteroidota > Bacteroidia > Bacteroidales > JAGONC01 > JAGLWB01. Next base: position 5,264 of record JAGLWB010000163.1, on the reverse strand, counting down.
AATAATCAATCACCATTTTAGTATACCGGCCCTTTAATTGCTGAAGAAAGGACTCAAATGTTGTCTTACCATAAATTGATGGCTCCCTTTTTCCTAACAGGTTTAAATTGGGGCCATTGATGATTGAAATTTTCATATACCTTACTTCTTTGATAACATCATTCTGTAGTTAATTAATGCATGGCAAAGATACGCTGTAAAAATTTATGAAAAGGGATTATAAAAATATTAGTATCTTCATAGTGTGATTCAATTATGAAAAACAATCCGTTACAAATATTAAATACTTCTTTTCAGGAAGCAGCACAGGATTATATTTTTCTTTTGGAGAAAAAATACCCTCAAAAGTTAATTTTAAAAATGATTGGTGACCGCTATGCCCTTTCAGGCGTCCAGCGCTCCATGCTATATAGAGGGCTATCAAGAAAAGATCATTCAGAATTGCGGAAAGAAAAAAAAATTACCAAAGATCAAATTAATAACTCACCCTTGCATATTGATGGATTCAACGTACTTATTACTGTCGGAAGCTATCTTAATGGCAACACTGTTTTTATCTGTACAGATCATTTCTTAAGAGATGCATCAGAAATACATGGCAAAGCATTCAGAAGTTATGTACTCAACAAATCCCTTCTTCTTATCCTCGATTACCTTAAAAAAATATCAGTCGGAAATATTTATTTTTACCTCGATCAACCAGTGAGCTACAGCAAAACCCTTTGTACAAAAATTAATGATGTAATGAAACATTATCAAATTGAAGGCGAAGCTATTATAAAAGAATCGCCTGACCATTTTCTACGAAATGTGGAGGAGAGTGTTATTGCTTCATCTGACTCAACGATCATTACTAACTCAAAAAGTCCTGTTTTTGACCTGGCTTTCCACACCGTTACCCATAACTTTCAGCCCGATTTTATTGATTTAAATAAAATCGTTAATCTTTAATCATTAACTGTCAACTAATTTTTGTATATTTGCAATACTATTTCCTGATACTGGGGTGCCTTAAAATACAGGCTGAGATCATACTCATAGAACCTGCTCCGGATAATGCCGGCGAAGGGAATAGAATAAACTGTTAACGAATGGACGTTGAGCCATTCAGGGTTTAATCTAAATAGTACCATCATGAAACGATTAATTGTATTCGTGGCCTTCTTGGCATGCTTACCATTCCTTACTTTTTCACAATATACAATTTCAGGTATTGTATATGACAAAGAGACCAAAACCACTTTAGCAGGAGCTCATGTAATTATGCCTGGCACATTTAAAAGTACCATTTCCGGCACAAAAGGAGAGTTTAAAATTTCCGGATTACAAAAAGGTGAAATTACGCTAAAGATCACGTACATGGGCTACAAAAGCTTTATTGGAGAGTATTACTTGCAGGGTGACCTGATAAAGCATGTTGAACTTGAGAAAAGTCCAATAATGCAAGATGCTGTTATCATCAAAGCAACCAGGGCATATGACCGAACCCCTGTTGTTTATTCAACATTAACAAAAAAAGAAATAAAAAAAGTAAACCTTGGTAAAGATTTGCCTTATTTGTTAAAGTTTGGGCCTTCGGTTACAATCACATCAGATGCAGGAAATGATGTAGGATACAGCAGCATACGCATTCGTGGCACGGATATGAGGGGAATTAATGTAACCATTAATGGCATCCCCCTGAATGACCCGGAGTCGCATAATGTATTTTGGGTAGATCTGCCTGATTTCAGCTCATCGGTCGAAAACATTCAGATACAAAGAGGAGTAGGCACTTCTACTAATGGAGCTGCAGCATTTGGTGCCAGCATCAATATTCAGACAAATAGCCTGGAGGCAGAACCCTATGCGGCTGTTAATACTTCGTTTGGATCATTCAATACATATAAAAATAACTTAGCGTTAGGAACAGGCCTTATCGGAGATAAATTTTCTTTTGATGCCAGGATCTCTAAAATTGTTTCCGACGGGTATATCGACAGGGCATCATCTGACTTAACATCCCTCTTCGCATCAGGGGCTTTTTATGGAAAATCCACTTTGCTGAAAATTAATTATTTTACCGGGAAAGAAAAGACCTACCAGGCCTGGGAAGGCGTTCCATCTGACTCCCTGAAGACAAACCGAACATATAATCCTGCCGGCGCCTATTTTGATGATAACGGAAGTGTACAATATTATGACAATCAGACAGATAATTATAAACAGGATAACTTTCAGCTTACTATTGCGCAGGAACTTGGCAGTAAATTCCTTATTAACCTTGCTACACACTATACCAAAGGAAAAGGATATTATGAAAGCTACAAAACAGATCAAAAGTTAGAAAAATATGGAGAGGAGTACTTTATATCCGACTCTTCTGTTACCAGGAGTGACCTTGTCAGGCAAAAATGGCTTGATAATGACTTCTCGGGTATTACTTTTTCCGGTATTTATGATTCAAAAAGAAAACTAAAACTTACAATTGGTGGGGCATGGAACACATACAGCGGAGATCATTTTGGTTATGTAATTTGGGCAAAGGAAGCGCTTATAAAAAATAAAGACAAGCAGTACTATTTTAATAATGGAAAAAAAACAGATATGAATGTGTTTGCTAAGGTTGATTATGCTATTGGGAATAAATTAAATATTTACGGAGACATTCAATATAGGTATATCGATTACCTTGTAAAAGGCACACATGATAACCTGATGGTAATCGATCACAACCCTCTCTTTAATTTTTTTAATCCCAAAATGGGCCTGTTCTATGTAATTTCAGATAAACACAAAACATTTTTTTCTTTTGCAATAGCCAACCGGGAACCAAGCCGCAGAAATTATATCGATGCTGACCCGGGAAAAACACCAACCTATGAAACACTCTATGATTATGAACTTGGCTATGACTACTCCTCAGCCAAAGCCAGAGCAGGGCTGAATTTGTATTATATGGATTATAACAACCAGCTTGTACTAACCGGAGAGATCAACAATGTAGGCGATCCGATTATGGTTAATGTTCCGGCCAGCTTTCGTATGGGGATTGAAATTAATGCAGCAGCAAAAGTTTTTAATTTTTTGAGTTGGGATATAAATTTGACGGTAAGTCGAAATCAAATTAAAAATTTTACCGAATACATTGACAATTGGGATACATGGACACAGGAATCCATTGTGCTGGGGACAACAGATCTCTCTTTCTCCCCGGGCATTATTACCACAAACAGGTTTACCTTTGAACCAACACCTGGACTGGACATCACCATTGCCAGTAAATACGTAGGCAAACAATATATTGATAATACCTCAAGCGATGAAAGAAAACTGAATGCCTATTTTATTAATGATCTAATTCTGAACTACCATCTTAATACCAGCCTTTTAAAGGAATTAGGAATAAATCTCATTGTTTCCAATATCTTCAATGAAAAATATGAAACAAATGCCTGGATATACAGATATATCATGGAAGGAAAGGAAAGATATATGGATGGATATTTTCCAATGGCAGGGTTCAATTTTCAGGCAGGGGTATTCGTTAAATTTTAATATTGCTATTCCCTGATTAATGCTTATCTTTGTTGTTTCTAAACACTTAAAAACATTTATATTATGGCACAAGAATCAGTTAATCCAAAAAAAGTTGGCCTGGTCATAGGACTGGTAATACTGGGAATATTTCTTCTCGTATTTGGGGGTCGTATGATGGTAACAATTAACGGCGGGCATGGGGGTGTTCTTTTTAGAACCTTCGGCGGTGGAATAGATGTTGATCATCCTTACGGCGAAGGATTTCATTTTATTTCCCCATTCAATAATATGGCTATTTACGATGTAAGGCAACACGAAGTTGCTGAAGAAATGAATGTTCTTTCTTCTGCCGGATTAGAGATCAGCGCTGATGTTTCAGCCTGGTATCAACCCGTATTTAATAAGTTGGGGGTTCTTCATGCAGAAATAGGGCCTGATTATTTGAGAAAAATTATCATCCCCAGTCTCAGGTCATCTGCCAGACTGGTAATTGGCAGGTATACTCCTGAGCAGATCTATTCGACAAAAAGGGATGTTATTGAGGAAGAAATATTTATTGAGACAAAAAATCTGCTTGATAAAAAAAATGTTCAACTGAATCAAGTCCTGATCCGTTCAATTATTTTACCTGGCACCATCAAAAAAGCCATTGAGAGCAAGCTGCAACAGGAACAGCTTTCACTTGAATATGAATTTAAGCTTGATAAAGCAACTAAAGAAGCTGAACGGCAACGTATTGAGGCTGAAGGAAAGGCAGCAGCCAATTTGATTATCCATGCAAGTCTTACCGAAAGAATATTGAGGGAAAAAGGAATTATTGCTACACTTAAACTTGCTGAATCCAGTAATACAAAAGTGGTGGTTATTGGCAATACCAAGGATGGACTACCATTGATTCTTGGGGATAGTAAATAGGATAGATTTGTTCATGAATAAGATTTATTATTCATTGATTTCAGGTTTTGTTGCTCTGTTTGCTCTACTCCTGTTTTCGGGGTGCCACAACAAGGATGATCAACAAGTTATTATTGCGATTTCCAAGGGTATTCCTGACAACCACTACGGTGCATATGGTAAGTGGATAGAGAGTAATGGGGCTGATGTTAAGTGGGTAGACCTGTACACCCTGCCCTTCGATTCAGCACTAATAATGCTTGACAAATGCTCCGGACTCTTGCTGACAGGAGGGCCTGATGTGTATCCGGGCAGGTACAATAAAGCGTATGACTCATCACGCTGTGGTACTTTTGACCTTCGTCGCGACACCCTGGAATTCGCACTTATTTCAAAGGCTCTAAATAACAATATCCCGATTTTGGGAATTTGCCGGGGGCAACAGATCATGAATGTTGCATTGGGAGGAAGCCTTATTATAGATATACCGTCAGATTTTGTTTCTGATATAAAGCACAGAAATAAAGATGGCAATGCTTGTTTCCACAAGGTTAATATTTTTGAAGGAAGTAGATTGAATGAAATTACCGGTCAGCAAAATGGACTGGTAAATTCTTCTCATCATCAGGCTGTTGACCGCCTGGCAGATGCTTTTGTTGTAACCGCACGAGCAGAAGATGGATTAATTGAAGCCATCGAGTGGAAAGAACCTATTGACAAACCATTTTTCCTGGGTGTGCAATGGCATCCTGAAAGACTTACAAAAAATGAAAGCCTTTCTACTCCGATAGTGCTTGAATTTATTGAAGAAGCAAGAAAGTATAACGAGGGAAGATAAATGATATCAGATA